>CAMWXO010000222.1 GCA_947178245.1 uncultured Porphyromonadaceae bacterium | reverse complement strand
TAGAAATGCCGAGCGAGACGGTGATCTGCTTCGGTGAGCCTCCCATGGCGTAGACATCGCTGAAGTTCACGATGGCTGACTTGTAGCCGAGGTGCTTCAGCGGCACATAGCGCATGTCGAAGTGTATTCCTTCGAGAAGGAGGTCGGTGGTGACGAGCACTTCCTTGTCGCCATAATCGAGGATGGCACAGTCATCTCCGACACCAAGTTTTGATGACTCGTTGCGAAGCGGGAACTGGCTTGTGAGATGGTCGATGAGACCGAACTCGCCGAGATCTGAGATTTCTGCCATAGTAAGGAGTATTATAATTTGTAAGGATTGTTATAATTTCTTGAGCATCTCCGTGATAAGCTTCACCATCACGGGAGCGGCGGTCTCTGCGGCCTGCTGCACTTCCTTATGGGTCGGGACATAATCCACGTCCTTGCCACCGAGGTCTGTGATCACCGACACTCCGAACACATCCATACCGGCATGATTCGCCACTATGACTTCAGGCACGGTAGACATGCCTACAGCATCGCCGCCTATGACACGGAAATATTCATACTCCGCGGGAGTCTCGAACGTGGGGCCGGGAGTGCCTACATATACGCCGTGCATCAGCCTCATACCTTCGGCATCGGCTATTTCATCGGCATATTTCACCAGATATTTCTTATAGGCCTCGGTCATGGCCGGGAATCTCGTGCCGAGTTCCTCATAATTCTTGCCGCGAAGGGGATTTTCGGGGAAAAGATTGATATGGTCAGTGATCACCATCACGTCGCCGACACGAAATTCCTTGTTCATACCGCCGGCTGCATTGCTCACGAACAGAGTCTTCACTCCTAGATCTTTCATCACTCTCACCGGGAATGTGACCTGCTTCATGTCATATCCCTCATAATAGTGAAAGCGTCCTTTCATGGCCATCACGTATTTGCCGCCGAGAGTGCCGAAAATGAGCTTGCCCGCATGCCCGGCTACCGTGGAGACAGGGAAATTGGGGATATCGTGATAATCAATTTCAGCAGTGACCTGCATATTGTCGGCGAGATTACCGAGTCCGGAACCGAGGATTATCGCTATCTCGGGAGTGGTCTCAACTTTGGAGCGTATATAGGCCGAGGTCTCCTTGATGCAGTCTAACATAGTTTTTTCCATCGTATTTGATTTTAAGCATCCCCGCTGCAGCGGAGGATTGCGGATTGAAGTTTCATTACTGACTCACATTTATAATAAAAAACGCAAATCTGCAACGTATTGTTTACTTATTGATGGCCTGAAGCAGATCAGGCACGAAATCATAGCCGAAATTCGTCTCAAGCATCTTCACCCCTATCGGAATATAAAAGACGTGAGGCTTCAGTTCATGCGGGAAGTAAGGATTATGGCAGAGCCGCACGGCATCTTTTTCCGTAGTTATGATTACTTTACGGTTTCCTTCGAGAGAATTGAATTTAGTCTGAATCTGAGTTAGATCAGACTGCGAGAAGTCGTGATGATCGGGGAAATGCAGCACCCTTTTCTTAAAAGGATATTGCCTGAAATGATTCACGAAAGGCCTGGGATTGGCCACCCCCGTAAGAAGGATCACGGCGTCGTCGGCGTTGAGGTGCTCAATCAGATGGCGGGCTCCGCATTCCTCCTGAAACACAGGTATCAGTCCGCCGTAACTGAACGAGGAGAAATAAAGTTTCTGATAGGGCATCAGACTCAGATGTTTGGAGACTATGCGCATATCGAGAGCCGAGATATCCGACGGACACTTGGTGGTGATCACCATGTCGGCTCTGCTGAGCGCGTTTCCGCTCTCGCGCATCCGGCCCAGAGGCAGGAGATGATCGTTGTAGATGGGGCGCGAATAGTCCATCAGCATGATATTGACTTTCGGCTTGATATACCGGTGCTGGAATGAATCGTCGAGCACTATCAGGTCGAGATTCGGAAATTCCTTCAGCAACTGCCTCACCCCTTTAACGCGGCTTTCGCATACGGCCACCACGACCGTGCCGCCAAACTTCTCGTAGATCTGCAGCGGCTCGTCGCCGATACTTTCGGGAGTGCTTTTCGGCGATGCTATGATGAATCCTCTGGTCTTTCTCTTGTAGCCTCTGCTGAGGACTGCGATGTTGCGCCGATAGCGCAGACACTCGAGTATATACTCCACGTGCGGAGTCTTGCCTGTGCCGCCGACGGTGATATTTCCAACTCCCACTACCGGGATGCTGAAGGAGACTTCCTTGAGAATCCCCCAGTCAAAAAATTTATTGCGCAGTTCCACTCCCATCCCGTAGAGCCAGGACATGGGAGTGAGCACATAGCGAAGGGCTTTCTCAATCTTCTTCATTGTTGGATGGTTGAAATATTCTTGTCAATCACTGCAGACGCAGGCAGAGAGGCTGCATCCTTGCCTGCACGGGCGTGCGCTGCAAAATTCTCGAGGCTTCACGTATGAGGAGGGATTCGGGCGACTCTCCGGATATCTCGGCTATCTGCTTGGTGAAGCTGTCGAGGCCCTGGCTT
>CAMWXO010000221.1 GCA_947178245.1 uncultured Porphyromonadaceae bacterium | reverse complement strand
ATTCTCAACTCTACCCTCATCATCATAGCATCGTTCGTGCCCCTTTTCTTCCTTAGCGGAATAGAAGGCCGGCTGCTGAAGCCGCTTGGCATCGCTTTCATCATAGCGCTCGCAGCATCCACGCTTGTGGCCCTGACTCTAACGCCGGTGCTC
The DNA here is from genome assembly GCA_947178245.1 of uncultured Porphyromonadaceae bacterium. Classification (GTDB taxonomy): domain Bacteria; phylum Bacteroidota; class Bacteroidia; order Bacteroidales; family Muribaculaceae; genus Lepagella. The sequence goes on along the minus strand of CAMWXO010000221.1, from coordinate 2,356 downwards.
TGCAGTTTCCTCCTTGCGGGCAACAAAAGCAAGGAAGACACAGCCGACAAAGAACCCTTCTCAGCACGCTGGCTCAAGACTAAATATTCTTCTGCCCTCGATAAGGTGCTCGGTCACCCTAAGGCATGCCTCTACAGTGTCGAGGCGCTCGGGCTTCTTGCCATCATATTATTCTTCACGCTCGGCAGGGGCTTCCTGCCGAACTTCAACGAGGGCTCGTTCACCATCAATGTATCTGCCATGCCCGGAATTTCGCTCGAACAGAGCGACAGCATAGGGAAAGTGGCCGAGCGACTTATCCTTACCGTTCCCGAAGTGAAGAATGTGGCGCGCAAGACCGGCCGGGCCGAGCTCGACGAGCACGCTCTCGGAGTCAATACTTCCGAGATGGAAGTGCCCTACGTGCTCGACAAAGGGCGGAGCAAGAGTGATGTGGCCCGCGAACTCAGGGAGAAACTTTCAGCTATCCCGGGGGTGAACGTGGAGATAGGTCAGCCCATTTCTCACAGGATTGATGCGATGCTCAGCGGCTCACAGTCGCAGGTGGCCGTGAAGATTTTTGGCGATGACCTTGACCGCCTCTATGCCATCGGGCAGCAGATATCTTCAGAGATGAAAGAGGTGAGAGGCCTGGAGGATATCAACGTAGAGCAGCAGATATCACGCCCTCAGCTCGAGATCGTGCCCCGGCGTCAGCTTCTGGCGCGATATGGCATCACTCTTCCGGAATTCGCACAGTATGTGCGCATGGCGGTAGGTGGCGATGTGGTGAGCCAGGTGTATGTAGGCAACAAGCCTTACGACCTAACCGTGAAAGTGGCTGATTCGCACCGCGACACGCGTAAGGCCATCGAAGACCTGATGATCGAGAGTAGCGAAGGCATGATTCCCTTGTCATACGTGGCGGATGTCAAGGTAGGCAGCGGCCCCAATACCATCAACCGTGAGAATGTGAACCGCGTCCTCACCGTATCAGCCAATGTAGACGGGCGCGACCTTAAAAGCACTGTCGATGAACTTAAGAAACACGTGGCGGAACATATCTCGCTCCCCGAAGGATATTATGTGGTTTATGGCGGCCAGTTTGAAAACGAGGCAGCGGCCACACGCATGCTCCTGATCACCTCCGTGCTCGCCATCATACTGATATTCTTCCTTATATATACGGAATTCCGAAGCGTAAAGCAGTCGCTCGTAATCTTGGTAAATATGCCTCTGGCAGCGATAGGCGGCATTCTCATTCTGAGGCTTACGTCGGGCGAAATCAATATTCCGGCCATTATCGGCTTCATCTCGCTCATGGGTATCTCGGTCAGAAACGGTATGTTGCTCATGACATGCTACAACAATCTCGAAGCGCGAGGCGTATCTTTAGATGAGAGAGTAAGGTACGGATCGACCGACAGGCTACTGCCGATAGTGATGACGGCACTCACATCCGCGCTCGCCCTAATACCAATAGCGGTGAGAGGTGGAGAACCGGGCAACGAACTGCAGTCGCCTATGGCTATCGTCATACTCGGAGGCCTTATCAGTTCTACACTTCTTAACATTTTCATCGTTCCTGTGTTATATAAGAAGATAACCCAACCCAGCAATCCCGCATGAAAATACTGCTCTTAGCTACTATCTGCTCAATTCCGGCCATCGCGTCAGCAATAACTCCACAGGAGGCTGCAGACGCCATTCTCGGAAGAAATGGAGACCGTCTGCAGATTGAAAATACGAGAAATGCAAAAGATCTCGAGACTTTTACCATAGCAAATGCCCCGGATCCTGAAGTGGAGGGAGAATACCTTTTCGGCCCGGAAAGATCTGAAAACCGCTGGAGTGCCGGTATATCCTACGGTATAGAGTGGCCCGGAGTGTATGGCGCGAGGCGAAACCTGGGCGCCGCTCTGCGCGAAGCCAACTCGGCCGAGGCAAAAGAGGCGATATATCAGAAATATATCGAGATACTTAAAGAAATAGGCAACTACATCTTCGCGGAGAGAAAACTTGAACTGCTCCGTCAGGTGGATTGCTTCACAGATTCTCTGGCGGTGGTGCTTGAGAAAGCCCACAGGGGTGGCGAGATTTCAACACTCGACCTCTCGAAGATAAAGCTTGAACACGGACGTATCCATACCTCAATCGCAAATCTTGAAGCGGAGAAGACCGGCATCGAAGGCAATCTCATGACCCTCAACGGAGGTGCCGATTGCCGCCCGCTCCTTGCATCCGTCAGCAGGGAATGGGTGCAGACCCCTGTATTCCCGTTGCAGCATTATCTCGACGAGGCTCGGACTTCGCCTGAACTTGACAAGGTTATTGCCGAATATAAGGTTGCTGAGCAGGCTGTGAAAGTCGCTAAAGC
>CAMWXO010000220.1 GCA_947178245.1 uncultured Porphyromonadaceae bacterium | reverse complement strand
GGCAAGGTGAATGACGCTCTCAACGCTTTCAGGCTTATAGAGGATTTCAATCCGGATCTTGTCATCAATTCCGGAGTGGCGGGCGGAGCTGACGCCTCGATGCGCGTAGGCTCGGTGCTCGTGGCTGAGGAGGCTGCTTATCACGACGTGTGGTGCGGCCCCGGCACCGAGTGGGGGCAGATGGATGGAATGCCGAGGCGTTTCCGACTGGATCCACGTGTAGTGGAGGCTTGCCGCAAGCTTGACGATATAAAAGATATGCGCTTCGGCCTCATCTGTTCGGGCGATCGTTTCGTGAGCCGGGCCGAAGAGGTGGAGCAGATCAAGAAAGTCTATCCCGATGCTCTTGCCTGCGACATGGAGTCGGCTGCCATAGCACATGTATGCCGTGACTGCGACGTGCCGTTTGCCGTCATACGTGTGGTTAGCGACACTCCGGGACAGGCCGATAATATCTCACAATACAAGAATTTCTGGAAAGAGGCACCCGAAAAGACTTTTCATGCCGTCAGCGCTGTGATCGGCTCACTTTCTTGAATTTTTCCTCATCACCATTGCTTGGGGCTTGTTGCATTTATCCTGAATGATACAGCCCAGGCAACCTTTCTGGCAATCCGGCGCTTCCTTAGGGGAAGCCCGGAATATTTTTTTCCATATCCAGTAAAGTGCCTGAAGGATTATGATGGCTACGATAGTATACTGTACAATATGTCTCATTTCTTTTCAGTCGTTTTCTTAGTGTTTTTCTTTTTAGGTTTTTCGGGCTCGGTCTGCTGGGATATCCGTCGGTTGGTGGGGTCGCGGAGCACTGCGAGTGTAATCTCCGAGATCATCGCCTTCAACTGGGCGATGAAGTCAGCGGCGCTGTAGTCGCCTCGCTCTATGGCGCGAAGGCGTCCCTCCCAGATGCCGGTGAGCTTAGCGCTTTTTAGAAGCTCTTCCTTGATGAGGCCTATGAGTTCGATACCCGCTTCGGTGGCCCTTAGCGACTTGCCCTGCTTCCTGATATAAGCCCGTTTATATAGAATCTCTATGATGGCGGCTCGAGTCGAGGGCCTGCCTATTCCGTTGGCTTTAAGGGCCTCGCGCAGTTCCTCGTCGTCTACCGACGCACCGGCGGTCTCCATCGCTTTCAGCAGCGTGCCCTCGGTGTAATAATTCGGAGGTGTCGTGGTCTTTTTCCCCACGAATGGCTTATGAGACCCTGTCTCTCCTTTCTCAAATTCAGGTAGCGAGTCGCTTTCTTTCTCATCTCCCGTTTCATCGGGCGTTTCCCGCTGATCAGCAGTCTGCACCTGCTGATACACCGATTTCCAGCCCGCTTCGGCAATTCTCTTGCCCGAAGTTTTGAATTCTATTTTCCCTGCCTTGCCTTTCACTTGTGTCTGGTCGTAGACGCAATCCGGGAAGAACACCGATATAAAGCGTCGTGCCACAAGATCGAACACCTCCCATTCAGGCTTCGAAAGCATCTGCGGAGGCACACCTGTAGGAATTATGGCATGGTGGTCGGTGACTTTGGAGTTGTCGAAGACCTTGCTGCTCTTCTTCAGTTTCTTTCCCCTGATTGGTTTCAGAATTTCCTGATAATAGGAGAGTGAATTGAGGATCTGGCCACATTTGGGATATACGTCATCGGTGAGATAAGTCGTATCTACGCGAGGATATGTGGTGAGCTTTTTCTCATAGAGGCTCTGTATGGTCTTCAGTGTCTCGTCGGCGCTCAGACCATATTTCTTGTTGGCCTCCAGCTGCAGGCTTGTGAGGTCGAATAGTTTTGGAGGAGCCTCCTTCACCTTCTTTTTGGTAACGTCGGTGACTTCAAACACGCTCCCGGCCATCTCACCGATCTTCGCCTTGCACTCCTCTTCGGTCTTGAAAGGCTTGAGTGTGGAGGTGAAAGTCACGTTGCGGTAGAGTGTGCGCACCTCGAAAGTTGTGGTCGGCACGAAGTTCTCTATCTCCTTCTGCCGGTTCACTACCAGAGCGAGAGTGGGTGTCTGCACTCTTCCCACCGAGAGGATATTGCTCTTGCGTGAGCTGTCTGAGCGCTCCGCATATTTCAGAGTGTAGAGCCTTGTGGCATTGATGCCCAGTATCCAGTCGCCGATGGCCCGGCAGAGTCCGGCTATGTAGAGGCTTTCCAGTTCTTTCTGCGGACGCAGATGCATGAAACCCTCCTTTATCGACTCATCGGTGAGTGAAGATATCCATAGTCGTTCCACAGGTTTGTCGCACCCGGCTTTCTGCATTACCCAGCGCTGTATAAGCTCTCCTTCCTGGCCGGCATCGCCGCAGTTTATGACCTTGTCGCATCTCTTGATGAGGCTCTCTATCACGCCAAACTGATGAATGATGCCCTTGTCGTCCTTTACCTTGATTCCGAATCTTTCCGGAATCATGGGCAGGGCCGAAAGCGACCATCGCTTCCAGTCAGGCGTATAATCGGCCGGGGCTTTCAGTTCACACAGATGACCGAAAGTCCAGCTCACACAATATCCGTTGCCTT
>CAMWXO010000219.1 GCA_947178245.1 uncultured Porphyromonadaceae bacterium | reverse complement strand
CCAGCACGATAGCTATGGATGCCGTCATGACGGCATCCATAGCTATCGTGCTGGGATTCAAGCGCGAGATAACCGATAAAGTGATCGGATTCACCTCCCATATCATCATGACCACCTCCGGAGAGGACGACAATATCATCACCCTTACTCCCACGCTGAAGAAACTTCTTGATTCGGAGCCGTATGTGGCAGACTATTCGCTACAGATATCACTGCCCGCGATATTGAAGACACCTGAAGACTTCAAGGGAATCTTCCTGAAGAATCTCGACGACAAGGCCACGAGAAACTTCATCGAGAAAAATATCATTTCGGGCAAGATGCCAGATTATAATAAACCGGATACGGAACTTGACGTGGTTCTCTCCAGACTCGCAGCCGACCAGCTCGGACTCAGACAGGGAGAGAAAGTGGACTGCTACTTCATAAATGATGATGTGAAGGTGCGACGGCTCAGGATCGCCGCCATCTATGACTCGCATTTCGACGCTTACGACAATCTGATGGTGTATTGCAGCCGAAAACTCTCTGAAGCCTTCAGCGGACTTAAAGACAATCAGGGCTCAAGCATGCTCATCACCACCGACGATTTCGGACAACTCGACGCCAACACACTGAAACTTAGTGAAAAGCTCAACGCAGCCACAAGCGACGGAATACTCTACAAGAACTACCATCTCGAGAACGCGCATGTGGGGGGAGCCAACTATTTCCACTGGCTCAACATGCTCGACACCAATGTGATAGTGGTGCTGACACTTATGATGATAGTGGGATGCGTCACACTCATAAGCGGAATGCTCACGATAATTCTCGACAAGAAACGCTTCATAGGGCTGATGAAGGCTCTCGGAGCATCCAACGGCAGGCTCAGGCAGGTATTCGTGTATCTCGCCATGCGAGTGGCCCTCACAGGCATGATAATCGGGAATTTACTTATACTCATCCTTCTATTCGTTCAGGACAGATACCATGTCATGAAGCTTGACGCATCAAGCTACTACATAGATTTCGTGCCGGTAGAGATCAATACGACAGCGATAGTGATGCTTAACCTCGGAGTGATTGCTGTGGTCTATCTCATCCTTATCTTCCCGAGCCGCATCATCAGCAACATTTCGCCTTCAGAGACAATGCGCAATGAGTGAAACATCCTCCACATCCGGGAAAGAACGCCTATGGAACAGCGAATACCTGAAGGTGATGACCTGCAACTTCCTGCTCTTCTTCGCCTTCTATCTGCTCACACCGCTGCTTCCCATCTATCTTGACACCGAGTTCAAGGCCGACAAAGACCTTATCGGCGTAATTCTGTCGGGCTATGTCGTGGCCACCCTTGTGGCCCGTCCGTTCAGTGGCTACATTGCCGACGCTTTCAACCGGAAGACGGTACTGGTCATCTGCTTCTTCCTATTCTTCATCTGCTTCACGGGATATCTCGGCGCAGGAAGCCTTCTGATGTTCTTCATCGTCCGCACACTCCACGGCATACCGTTCGGAGCCACAACGGTAGTGAATAGCACGGTAGCCATCGACGTGCTCCCGGGCAGCCGCCGGAATGAGGGAATCGGATATTACGGACTGAGCAATAATCTTGCTATGGCGGTGGCGCCGAGCGTCGGGATATATCTGTATCAGGCCACCGACAACTTCCGGCTTCTTTTCTGGATTTCGCTGGCGCTCGCATTCGTGGGATTTCTCTGCAGCTCGAAAGTGAGGATTCCCGAATCGGAAGCGAAGCATGCCCCTGTTAAGAAGAGCCTCGACCATTTCTTCCTCACACGCGGATGGCTTCTTGCGGTGAACATCTGCTTTTTCGGAGCCTGCTGGGGATTGATGAGCAACTATGTGGCCCTATATGGGAAACTCGAGCTCAACATCACCGACGGCACCGGAATCTTCTTCATGATATTATCGGCTGGACTTTTCGTGTCACGTCTTTTCGGTGCGAAAAGTCTCAGGAAAGGACAGATGACCCGGAATGCCGCTTTCGGAGTGATAGTGTCTTCCATCGGATATTCATTGTTCGCATTTGTGGTCACGCCCTGGAGCTTCTATCTCTCTGCAGCGCTCATAGGCATCGGAAACGGCCAGATGTATCCCGCTTTCCTTAACATGTTTGTGAAAGTGGCACGTCCCGACCAGCGCGGCACAGCCAACTCCTCGATACTGATATCATGGGATCTCGGCATGGGGCTCGGGATTCTGCTCGGAGGTTTCGTTGCGGAAAACGCGGGCTTTCTGCGGGCATTCCATACTGCCGCATTCCTCCAGGTGGGTGGAGCGATACTCTTCATTCTCTTCACACGTCTCTTTTTCGAGAGAAGAAAACTTGAGAACTGAGAGGCGGAGCGGGTGTATTTTTACAAATTTTAAGGTTCTGATGGTTGGCAAAGCGACATTTTTTTGGTAATTTTGCACCACAATGAACTCAAAAAGATATCTTACCACCATACTCGCCGGCGCCATCACACTCGGAATCTGTGACTGGTGCGGGGTCAGCAACCTC
>CAMWXO010000218.1 GCA_947178245.1 uncultured Porphyromonadaceae bacterium | reverse complement strand
GAGTTGAAGGGCATCCGTGAGCAGGTTTCGGTCGTCGGTGCTTCCGGCATTACGCGCCACATATTCCGATATGACGTGGGCCGCAAGCAAGGACGCACGTTTTCCGGCGGGGCCTCCTCCCATGCCGTCGCATACGATCAGAAGCAAGCCGTCAGGAGTCTCACGGAAAGCGGCCGTATCCTGATTCTCTTTCCGTCCCCCTATTCTTGTGGAGGCGAAACTCCGGTAGGGAGCGGACGTGGCGATAGGTTTGATATCGTCGGTCTGTTCCGCTGATTCGGCTCGTTCTATCGCCTGACGATAGGCTGCGCAGCCCGCTTGCCAGTATTGCGCCACGACTTCTTCCGAAGTGTATTCCGTAGATTCTTCGGGAGCAGTCTGAATATTATCGTTGGATTCGCTCATTGTCAGGTATCTGTTTGGTTAGGGAAGAAAAATCGGGCGTCTTATGTGGTGAGGATGAAAATGGAAATCAGCAGAGTGACTGTGAGGATAGCCCCGAGAATGCCGATTATCACCCATTTGTCGCTTTTCTTTGGCGTTGAATCCTTGATCGCCGCGGTCTCGAACGCCTCGGCAAATTCGGAGGCTGAGGCATATCGCTGTTCTTTCTCCTTGGCGAGCGCCTTGAACATTACATTCCGTAGGTTGCTGCCGATGCCTTCGTCATTTTCCGGCAGTTCTCCCGATTTGGGTGTATTGCCGGTTATCAGGGTGTAAGTCGTGGCTGCCAGTCCGTATACGTCTGTCCTCTTGTCGATTATCAACTCGGGATTACTCTCATCGATATATTGTTCGGGAGCGGCGAATCCTGGTGTGCCGTGCAGCCCGTAGCCATGTGTCTTGACGCTGTGGGTGGCCACGTCGGCTATTCCCAGATCGAGCAGCTTTACCGTGCTCCCTCTCTCTATCATTACGTTAGAGGGCTTTATGTCGAGATGTATGATTCCCTCCGAGTGAATGAAGTCGATGGCTGAGGTCAGTTGCTTTATTATGGGGATAAGGTGCCTGGCGCGTGTGGACTTGTCGGGAAATGAGGCGTTCACGTAGACATCGATCGTCTGACCGTGGATGAACTTGCTGGCCACGAATATGGGTGCCTTTTCCCCCGATCCCTCGCAGCAGCCCAGTATCTCGACGAGATTTGGGTGCGCGAATGTCAGCTGTGACTCCAGTCGTACGCGTTCCCTGACATTGCCTCTGTTGGCGAATTCGGCATGAATGCGTTTTATGGCCACCGGCATCCCGTCGCTTACGCGCCGCCCCATCAGTACGCTTCCCATACCCCCGTCGCCTACATGTGCGCGGCGTTTGCTGTAGACATACCAATTCCCGCCTATCAGAAGAAAGACGTTATCGTTATCTACAACAATCGATTCGCCGTAGGATATGCCTCGGGGTCTGGGTTCGGTAGCCATCACAATCCGATTTTTTCTATTGCAGTCTCAAATAGTTGTTCATATTCCTTATCGCCTTTCGCCTTAGCCTGAATGAGCCCGTCTTTCATGATGCGGGCGGCTTTCTCGAGGTCTATTTCCGTGCCGCTTCCCATGGCATAATCATAGCCGAGCTCGTATGAGGCTTTGTAGAATGTGGAATCAGCGCGGAGAGCGTTCTCATACTGGATGTGGGCCTCTGATAAGTCCTCGGGATTATTCTCACTGAATCTCGCTATTATGTTCTCGGGAAGCACCCGCGATTGCCTTGCGAGAATGCCGCCGTAAAGATAGGCGGCCTCGGCGCTTTTGGCTCCTGATCCGCCGGCTGCAGCTATTAGATCCTTCAGGTCTTGGCCGGCATCCGGTTCGGCAAGGCGTTGGCTCCAGCTTTTCCGCTCTTCGGCGGCGCGGGCTTTTTCCGCTTCCACCCGGGCTATGCTGTCGGCCCTGGCCTGCGCCATAAGTTGCTCCCGGCGTACTTTCTCCTTGTTGCTGTTGTCTATGGCTATGAAGATGCCGGCTGCAATGGCCACAACCGCTATCGCGGCCACAATCCCGATGATAGCCTTGCCCTTGCGTTTAGGAGCCTCTGTCACGGCGGTGGTTACGGCTGTGCGGATATCCGACTTGGAGGAGGCGGATGGCTCGCCTGAACTTGTGAAGACTCTTTGCGACGTGACCGCACCGTTTTTGCGCGAATTGGTCTCGGCCTCTTCAAGCGCCACACGCATCGCCGATACGCTTCTATATCGGTCTGCCTGCTTTTTTTCGGTGGCTTTCTCTATTATCTTGCGCAGATTCTTGTCTGATATCTCTTTCAGTGGCAGTTTTGACTTGCACTGCATCTGCATCACGTCGTTGGCCGCTCCTTCAAAGGGAAGATGTCCTGTAAGGAGCTGAAACAGCATGATGCCGAGAGCGTAGATGTCGGTGTCTCATTCTGGTTGCTGACATCGCCGAGCACGAGTTCCGGAGCGGCATATCCGGCCTTGCCCATGAAGACGCCGGCTGTAGTCTTCTGATGTTCGGGAACGGCGTCAGGATCAAGTTGTTTCGCTATTCCGAAATCGAGAAGCTTG
>CAMWXO010000217.1 GCA_947178245.1 uncultured Porphyromonadaceae bacterium | reverse complement strand
TACTCAACCACTAACTTACAAATTATATCACTATTACTTAAAAAGCTTTTAGACTTGCATGCCAAGAGAACCAATATGCTATGCCAATTATTTCAAACCAAACTCTTCTTCTCTTGGCATTGCAAAATTAGTACAATTATTCGGAAATTGCAAGGGTTGATTTTACGATTTACCCCCCCCCGTTTCAATATGACCAAATATATCACTATTGGAACAATCCTGTCAAAATCTGGCCGGCACGAGGTCGGGAAATAAAAAAAGCCCTGAGTATTGGGAAGATTCGGAATTTTTTCTTAAATTTGCACTCTATGGAAAAAATGGAGAAGAAACGTCTATCGGCCTTGCGTGAAGCCATGGCCCGCGAGAAAATCGACTGCTGCATCATCAACAGCACAGACCCCCACCAGAGCGAAATTCCGCCGGCACACTGGAGGGGCCGAGAATGGCTCACCGGCTTCAAATCGGAAAACGGCACCAACGGCATCGCCGTGGTGACTCAGAAAGAGGCATACGTGTGGACAGACAACCGATTCTTCATCCAGGCGCGTCAGCAGCTTGAAGGCACAGGCTTCGAGATGATGCCGCTCGACGGGCCCGAAGGTGTCGATCTCGTAAGTTTTGTGGCTGAGATGATGCCGAAGGAATCGGTGATCGCAATAGACGGGATGACGTTCAGTTGCGTTGAAGCAGACAAGATGCGTGATGTATTCGAATACGCCGACATGCACTTTTCCACGGAGTTCCCCATGTTTGACTTCATCTGGCCCGACCGCCCGAGCCAACCGCTCAATCCTCTATTTATCCACGATGAGGATATCGTAGGCGAGACGGTGGAGTCAAAGATAGCAAGGATAATGAAAGAAGTGGCAAATGAGGGTGCTGACGCTATCCTCATGTCGGCACTCGACGACATAGCATGGGCCACCAACCTCAGGGCTGCCGGCGACGTTGCATTCAGCCCCATGTTTCCCGCCTATCTCTATCTTGACAAAGATGGCAGCAGGATACTCTTCGTGAAGGAAGAAAAACTGACTGCGGAGGTAAAGGATTTCCTGAAAAAATACAATATCGAGACTCGCGGATATGATGAAGTTTCGGGCTTTGCCGCCACTCTCCCACCCTCCACGTGTGTGCTGTTTGACCCTTCGCTGACTGCTGTCAGCATAGCCGAGGTCATTCCCACGGCAATTGAAGGTGGCAGAAGTGTAGCGAAATTAAAGAGTGTCAAGAACTCTACCATGCTGCGCCACTGGCGTACGGCTATGGAAAAAGATGGAGTGGCGCTCGTGAGATTCTTCCGATGGGTGGAGGAGGAATTTCCCAAGGGAGTGCTGACCGAAATGAGCATCGCCCGGAAACTTCGTGAGTGTCGCCTCGCCGACCCCGACTGTGTGGATGAGAGTTTTGCAGCCATAGTGGGATGGAACGATCACGGTGCTATCGTGCACTATGAGCCCAGCGAGGCATCAGATGTGCCTGTAATGGGCCCGGGGCTGCTGCTCATCGACAGCGGCGGCCAATACCGCCAGGGCACGACCGATATCACGCGCACCATCGCTTTGGGCGGCGAACCGACCGCAGAACAGAAGCACGACTTCACGCTCGTGCTGAAAGGAATGATAGCGCTTGCACAGGCCACATTCCCCAAAGGAACCCGCGGAGCACAGCTTGACATTCTCGCCCGGCAGTTTCTCTGGAACGAGGGAAAAGCATACTATCACGGCACCGGACATGGCGTAGGATTCTTCATCAACTGCCACGAAGGGCCTCAGCAGATAAGGATGAATGAGGTTCCGGTGGATCTGGAGCCGGGAATGGTGGTCAGCGACGAACCCGGACTCTATATAGAGGGCCGCTACGGAATAAGATGCGAGAATATGCTTGCGATAGAGAAGTGGAAAGAGAACTCTTTCGGAGAGTTCTACCGTTTCAACACTATGACCCTCTTTCCGTTTGACCAAGACCTGATAGAGTGGGATGCGATGACCGATGAAGAGACGAGATGGCTCAATAAGTATCATAAGGAGGTATACGACAGGCTCTCGCCGCTACTGACCCCCGAAGAGCAAGAATGGCTCGCCGGCAGATGCCTGATTCATAATGCTAATTAGGCAAGGCGTTTAAGGTCTCCAAGGTCATTAGGGTCTCTAAAGTCCCCGGCAAATGCAATTCTCAATTAATCTTAATTCTAAATTCAAAATTATCGAAATTCTCAATTCTCAATTCTCAATTTATAAAGATGGCTATAATACAGGAAGTGAGGGGATTTGTCCCTCAGATAGGTAAAGACGTTTTTTTGGCGGCCAACGCCGTTGTAGTGGGCGATGTCGTCATAGGCGACGGATGCAGCATCTGGTTCTCGGCCGTGCTCAGGGGAGACGTCAATTCCATCCGCATAGGCAACGGGGTCAATATCCAGGACGGCAGCGTGCTCCACACTCTCTACCAGAAGTCGGTGATCGAGATAGGCGACCATGTCTCGGTAGGCCATAACGTGGTGCTCCACGGCTGCAAGGTGGAAGAC
>CAMWXO010000216.1 GCA_947178245.1 uncultured Porphyromonadaceae bacterium | reverse complement strand
TCAATATACTATATGGAGCACCGCAGGTAAGAAAGTTGCCGATCTCGAAATGAATCATGAATATGCCGCTCGCTATGCCTCGGCTCCCAAGTATGAGCTCACCACAGTGAAGAATGCGTCGGGTGAGGAGATGAATGCCATGATAATGAAGCCCGCCGACTTCAACGCATCGGCCAAATATCCCCTTCTCATGTATCAGTATAACGGCCCCGAATCGCAACTCGTATGCAATCGCTGGCAGATCGACGGGCTCAATTACATTGCGCAGCAGGGCTATGTGATAGGAGTGGTGGATGGCCGCGGCACTGCCGGACGAAGCGATGAATGGTGCAAATGCGTCTACATGCATCTCGGTAAATACGAGACGGAAGACCAGATTGCCGGAGCTAATGCCCTGGCTCGCCTTCCGTATATCGATGCAGAACGCATGAGCCTTTTCGGCTGGAGCTACGGTGGATATATGACACTGATGGAAATGACAGATCCGTCATCGCCCTTCAAATGCGGCGTGGCTATGGCGGCCGTGGCCGACTGGCGGTGGTATGACTCTATCTATACCGAGCGGTTCATGCGCACTCCGGGGCAGAATGAAGCCGGCTATTCAGAGTCTTCAGCCATGGGGCGCACCCACAGGCTCAAAGGGCGCCTGCTCATCATGAGCGGAACAAGCGACGACAATGTGCATTTCTATAATACACTGAAATATACTGCCAAACTGAATTACGAGGGTCGTCTCTACGATATGATGGTATTCCCGGGGCTGGAGCATTCATTGCGCACCGGTAATGCCCGAGAACAGCTTTACAGGAAAGTGGCCGACTTCCTCGATACCAATTTAAAACGTTGATTATCCGGGCAAAGGTAGCCCGTCACCGGCATCATGAAAGAATTAAGGAAAGTTAACAGCATGCAGCTTTATTCTTTATGGCGAAATCTCGCCATATCGCTGCTATGTATGGGTGGCACCATAGCCGTGACCCACATGCTTCCGTTTTATATGGCACCCGTAGTGGGCCTGCTTGCCTGCGGAGTGCTCTACACAATGCTTTGGAACGGCCGCAGCAGTCAGACACGCATCGAAATGACCGTGGCTGTCATCATGCTCTATGCTCTGCTTATCTACACTTTCACAAGTGTAGGCCTCGTGCTGGTCTATATCTTCCACCTGTTCCCGTTGCCCGCAGAGCTCGTCTTCTTCAACGAGCCATATATGCCGTCGCTCATCTTGCTCCCGGCTGTTTTGCTGTCGTCTTTCGTCATGTTCGTCAATCGGATAGTGCTTCGTAGCAAGAAAAGGATAGCCACACGGTTCAGGATAGGAGAAAGGGGATATTTCGCTCTTCTGTCGGCGCGGGAGGTCTCCCTGCAGCTTTCCAATATCGTCGTTCTCTTCGCTCTTCTCACCGCCATCACATGGTGGTATTTCCTGCGGATTTATGTAGATGTGGATCTCAACGGGCGAGACTGGTATGTATTCGTATGGATCGTGATTCTTACCATCCTTATCGATGAGGTATATTTCATGGCGAGATACTATAACCTTTATCTCGACCTCCTCGAGCATGATGAGATCATCACCCCCGAGCAGCTGCGCGACATCACAGCCAGAACTTATCTGCGTTGCTATGCTATCTGCGGCGAATATATCTATGTCACCCGCGACGCGGAAGACAAGCTCTATCAGAAAAAAGGAGTGGTGGATACGCCGCTTGTCACAAAGCGGAACGTAAATGGAGTGCCGACCACCGAGGTCAGGAACATTGTGGAGAAGATGACCGGACTGAAGAATGGTGAACTCCGCTTTTACTACGGCCGCAATCTTGAAGGCGTAGAAAAGCATTCCGTTCTCAGATATTTCTATTTCCTCGACGGCTCTCCCGAAGACTATCCCGAACTTGCCGTGAAAGGGGAGTGGATGCATTTCAACGACCTGAAGCATATCTATGCCGCAGATCCGGGCAGGATGAACTCAATCGCTGTAAACGATATCTCCCGGCTTGCCACCATCATACTCACCGAGCGTGTATTTGATGAGGATGGCAACCGTAAGAATAAGATCCGCTCTTATCAGCAGCATCTGAGACTCGCCGATGTCAGAGCTTCGCATCTCGACTTTCAGGACGACAAATGGATCAGAATAGCCAACTTCAATAGCGATTCAAGATTTTTCCGTGTCCAGAGATTCCTTAGAGGGCTTTTCGGAAAGAAGAGTGAACGCACGGTGGAAAGATGAAAACCTTATCGGAGTGCATATCCGTGGTGGGGCCCACTGCGAGTGGAAAGACCCGTCGCGCTGTGCAGATTGCCAAAGCCTTCGGCGGTGAGATCATCAGCGGCGACAGCCGGCAGGTGTATCGGCGCATGGATATCGGCACTGGCAAGGATCTCGCGGACTATGACGGCATTCCGTATCATCTTATCGACATAGCCGACCCGGGCGATAAATATAATCTTCATCGTTATCTTCAGGATTTCCGCAGAGCTTATGCCGACATCAGAAATCGGGGTGCGGTTCCGGTTATATGCGGAGGCACGGGTATGTATGTGGA
>CAMWXO010000215.1 GCA_947178245.1 uncultured Porphyromonadaceae bacterium | reverse complement strand
TCGCGCGAAGGTTTCTCATCAAGACGGCTGATTGGCATTGTCGGGAACATCTGATCGATGGCCCAAGTGTCGGGAAGAGACTGGAAGAGTGAGAAATTGCAGAAGTATTTCTCCGGAAGCATTCTCGCCACTTTCCTGAGTTCTTCAGGCGGGTGCTTCATGCTTCTTGTGATGTCGTGCACATCGCGGGCCACGCTCCAGAACAGTTTTTCTATCTGTGCCCTCGTCTTGAGGTCGAGAAGCCCGAGGCTGAAGAGATCGAGTGCCTCCTCCCTGATCTGCAGGGCGTCGTGCCAGTCTTCAAACACACGTGAAGAATCAATCTTATCCCAGATATTATATAATTCTTTTGCGAGTTCGTGAGCGTCTTCGGCCAACTCCTCGTTATCATTCCATATCGGAAGCTGAGTGGTCTCGAGCGTCTCGATAATCAGCACGGAGTGATGGGCTGTCATCGACCTGCCTGATTCCGTAATGATATTGGGCTGGTGAAGACCGTTCTTGACACATACATCCACGAGAGCGGAGACTGCGTCGTTGGCATATTCCTGGATTGAATAGTTCATCGAGTTCTCACCGCTGCTGCTCCGTGTGCCGTCATAGTCCACTCCAAGACCTCCGCCTATATCGACGAAATCGATCTTGAAGCCTGACTTCGAGAGTTGCACATAGAATTGCATCGCTTCCCTCAGGGCATTCTTGATTCGTCTGATCTTAGTGATCTGGCTGCCGATATGGAAGTGGACGAGTTTCAGGCACTGCGTCATCTTGTTTTTCTCAAGAAATTCGAGCGCGTCGAGCAGTTCACTCGAATTCAGGCCGAATTTGCTGACATCGCCGCCTGACTCTTCCCATTTTCCGCTGCCGGCGCTCGTAAGCTTGATGCGAATGCCGATATTCGGTTCCACTTTAAGCCTTTTTGCCACTTTCAGTATGAGTCGCAGCTCATTGAGTTTCTCCACCACGAGATATATCCTCCTGCCCATTTTCTGGGCAAGCAGGGCAAGCTCCACATAGTCCTCGTCTTTGTAACCGTTGCAGACTATGAGTGATTTTTCATGGGTGTTTACGGCGAGCACAGCATGGAGTTCGGGTTTTGAGCCGGCTTCGAGGCCAATATTATACTTGTTGCCGTGGCTCACGATCTCTTCCACCACCTGACGCATCTGATTCACCTTGATGGGATAGACGAGATAGCTCTCCCCCTTGTAATCATACTCCTTGCTCGCGGTCTTGAAGCAACTCGTGATCTTCCTGATCCTGTCGTCGAGGATGTCGGGAAATCTGAGAAGCATCGGCGCGGATATGTCGCGTAGTTTCAGTTCGTCGAGCACCTGCCTTATATCCACCGGGGCATATCCTTCTTTAGGAGTGACCTGAACGTGGCCCTTTTCGTTGATGCTGAAATAGCTCAGCCCCCATCCCTGTATGTTGTAGAGTTCCTTAGAATCCTCTATTCTCCATTTTCTCATTCCGTATGCTTTTTTTATTGTGTCATTACAAAAACAGGACTGTCAGCCCCCGCTTCTTCCCAGAATCTCAAACGTCCGGGCATATATCTCGGTGCGCTTGCGCGCTATATTGAATTTATCGGTGTATTGTCGGGTGCGCAGACTGCCTTCGACATAGAGTTTCATACCTTTTCTGATGTAGCGTTCGGCATAGCGGGCCTGCTCTCCGGTCATGACTATGTTGTGCCATTCCGTCACCTCGTTGCTGCCCGAAACTTCGTTGGTCGCAAGTGAGAAGTATGCCACGCAGAAATCCTTCTCGGGGTATCTCACCTCGGGATCTCCCCCGACATTTCCTAATAAGATAACTTTATTGACACTCATGATGGTTTGCTCTGATTGATAAAGGCATCGTCAATGCACCTTATTCCTAAAACTTATTCACTTTCAGATAGAGTCCGGTCTTCTCGTGAAGTCCGAACATAAGATTCATGATATGGACGGCATCACCGGCACCGCCCCTCATCCTGCAGTCAGCATCTACAGTGATTGTCAGAGTCTCGGGATTGCGCTTCTGCAGGCTGACAAGAGTCTTTTGAGTTCCTTCTGTCTCCTCGGGCCCCATCACGGTGGAGATGGCGTGAGTGAAGTTGTGGTCGCTGTAGATATCCTCGAAGATCCTGAATACCTCGTTGATGTCGAGCGAGCATGGGATATTTATCTCCACCCTCAGCATGCGATTGGAGAATATCTGTTCCTCATTCTGCCGGCCGGATTCATCTTTAAGCGATATAGTGCCGTGAAAAGATTTCTGAGTATTCCTCAATACGTGCTCTATCTCCTTGCATGCCATTGCTTTCTTCTCTTCCGTAGCGATATCCGCCGGACATATATATGCTATTTCTATGTCTCCTTTCAGAAGAAGATGCCTCGCCAGCGGATAAAGGCCGATCAGCGATGCCGCGGCAATCGAGCGGGCCACCACGGCCCTGCGCGCACCCCTCACAAGCTGCTTGCGGTTTATCTCCGGCAGCCCATAGACCATGTCGAGCTCTTCAAAGTCAAGAGTCGGGCAGTGAGACATATCTATGATTCGGAGATCCGGCCAGCGATCGGTATTCATTCTGAATCTGTCAGCCACATCGGAGTGGGCA
>CAMWXO010000214.1 GCA_947178245.1 uncultured Porphyromonadaceae bacterium | reverse complement strand
ACAACAGCGACTTCTTCAATACGGACATGAACCTCGTGGACTGGCTCTGCCAGTATTCAAAAGACTCTTCAGAAATCTATCTGAAAGGATTCCTCGGCAAGATGCTCTTCAGCGGCGACGACGTGCTCAAGAAAGCGAGCGTGCTCTCGGGCGGCGAGAAGATCCGCTGCATGATAGCCCGCATGATGCTGACCGACGCCAACACCCTCGTGCTTGACTCGCCCACCAACCATCTTGACCTCGAATCGATCCAGGCCTTCAACAACACGCTCCAGAATTTCAAGGGAGTGATACTGATGTCGAGCCACGACCATGAATTCATACAGACCGTATGCAACCGCATCATAGAACTCACACCCAACGGCATCATCGACAAGATGATGGACTATGACGACTACATCACCGACGCAAATGTGGCCGCGGCAAGGGAGAGGCTGTATGGCAACTGATGCAGTGGCAATGATGGCACTCTAAAAAAGGTTCGGAAGCGCTTCCGAACCTTTTCTTTTTTTCTTCAATTTTTCATTATTTTGTCAGTTACCGTTGTCAGACAGGAACTTGATGCGCACAAGGCGTATTTCTTCCTCGGTGTACTCCTCTCCGAGATCCTGTATTGCCTCCTCAAGATTGTCTTCCTCCGTCTCCGAGAAGTAGTCGAGTATGTCTTCCTCCACTCCTTCTTCGAGCACGTCCTGCAGGAAATAGTCGATATTGATCTTTATTCCGGCCTCCACGATAGCCTCGAGTTCATCAAGCAGTTCACCAAATTCCAGACCCTTCGCCTCGGCGAGTTCGTCGAGGGCTATCTTGCGGTCGATACCGGTGATGAGATACACCTTGAGCTTCGACTTGTTGGGCATCATCCTCACCTTATAGTCTTCAGGGCGGACAATGTCGTTTTCTTCCACATATTCTTTTATGGCCTCGATAAACTCCTCACCGAAGCGCTTCGCCTTCCCGGATCCCACGCCGGGGATGTAAGAGAGTTCCTCCATCGAGACCGGATAGGTAGTGGCCATAGCCTCGAGCGATGACTCCTGAAACACCACGTATGGGGGCACATCATTCTTCTTGGCTATCTTCTTCCTGAGATCGACGAGAATATTATAGAGCACTTCGTCGGCAGCCCCCGATCCGGCCGTGGGAATCGGCTCCGGCTCGGCATCGGAATATTCGGAATCCTCCACCACCTTAAATGCCGGCGAAGGCTTCTTGAGATATTTCTTTCCTTTAGGCGTCACTTTCAGGATTCCGTAGTTTTCAAGATCCCTGATCAGATATCCGGCTATGTCAGCCTGTCTGATCACCGCCGCGAGCATACGCTCGTCGGAATCAGGCATACAGCCGAACATCTCGATCTTATCATGCCCGTTGGCACGGATCTCATCGGTAGCGCGTCCAATCATGACGTTCGCTATGTATTCAGCCTTATATTTTTCTTTAAGCGCGATTGCCGTCTCCATTACGGCGCAAAGTTCTTCTGTAGCTTCCACTAATGTTTTTGGGTGTTTACAATTGTCGCAGCTGCCACAATTGTCAGATTCATAGTTTTCTCCGAAATAATGCAGTAGTATCTTCCGCCGGCAGAGCGACGACTCTGCGTAAGCGGCTGTCTCCACCAGGAGTTGCCTGCCTATCTCCTGCTCTGCGGGTGTCTTCGAGAGCATCAATTTGTCGAGTTTCTGCAGGTCTTTCCGTGTGTAGAAAGCCACGCAGACCCCTTCTCCGCCGTCGCGTCCCGCCCGGCCTGTCTCCTGATAATAACCTTCAAGACTTTTGGGGATATCATAGTGAATCACATATCTCACGTCGGGCTTGTCGATACCCATGCCGAATGCGATAGTGGCCACTATCACGTCTACTTCCTCATTGAGGAAAGCATCCTGATTGGCGCTCCTGACCTGGGCTTCCATTCCGGCGTGATAGGCGCGGGCACGGATGCCGTTGATTTTCAGAAGTTCGGCCATCTCCTCCACTTTCTTCCTGCTGAGGCAATAGATTATTCCGCTCTTGCCCGGATTCTGCTTGATGAAGCGGATTATGCTGGCGTCGATATCCTTAGTCTTCGGTCTTACCTCATAATAGAGGTTTTCCCTGTTGAAACTTGACTTGAACACACGGGCGTCGAGCATCCCGAGGTTTTTCTGTATGTCGTGCTGCACTTTCGGCGTCGCGGTGGCCGTGAGAGCGATCACCGGGCAATTGCCCACGCGCGTGATGATGGGGCGGATCTTCCGGTATTCCGGTCTGAAGTCGTGTCCCCATTCAGATATGCAGTGGGCCTCGTCGATGGCGAAGAAAGATATCTTCACGCCACGCAGAAAAGCCACGTTCTCATCTTTAGTGAGCGATTCGGGAGCCACATAGAGGAGCTTCGTTCGCCCCTCCGTGACGTCAGACTTCACTTTCTCGATCTGCGCCTTGGTAAGCGTGGAGTTGAGGAAATGAGCCACACTTTCGTCTGCAGCGTGTCCACGTATCGCATCCACCTGATTCTTCATCAGGGCTATGAGAGGAGAGATTACAATGGCGGTACCCTCCTGGATCAGAGCCGGCAACTGATAGCAGAGCGACTTGCCTCCCCGGTGGGCATGAGCACGAATACATC
>CAMWXO010000213.1 GCA_947178245.1 uncultured Porphyromonadaceae bacterium | reverse complement strand
GCTACCCACAAGCGTAAAAAAAGACTGAGAAAGAATCGTCATAAGAAGAAATAAGCCGGTCTCCCGGTTGGTCTTCACTGACTTTGCTCAGCTTTGCCGGCTTAGGTATGCCCCTGCAAGCGCCGGCAATGCTTGAAATTCAAGCCGCGGGATGGGTGATCTGATCATACCATACCCGGCTTGCTTTTTTATCTCTTTTAAACCTGTTTTAAGTTGAGCCTGCGAAACTTAAATATATTAATCACATCCTGATATGGACTCAATGAAAAGCGAACTCTTTGTCGATGTGCAGCCGAAAGATATTTCTATCGCGCTGCTCGAGGATTCGCGCCTTGTATCCCTGCAGAAGGAAAGCCGAAACGTGATGTATGCCGTCGGCGACTTCTATCTCGCCAAGGTGAAGAAGCTTATGCCGGGACTCAATGCAGCGTTTGTGGACGTCGGCTATGAGAAAGACGCTTTTCTTCATTATCTGGATCTCGGCCCGCAGTTTCTCACATATTCGGAATTACTCGGACAGGCCTTTGAAAATCCGGCGAAGGTGCCTGATATCTCGCAGATAAAGCCGCAGCCCGACATCCCCAAACAAGGCCGCATAGCCGAACTCCTGCAGCCCGGACAGCGGCTGCTCGTGCAGATTGCAAAGGAGCCGATTTCAACCAAAGGCCCGCGTCTCACTACCGAACTGACACTCACAGGCCGCTTCATGGTGCTGATTCCCTTCGGCTCGAAAATCTCCATCTCGCAGAAGATCAAATCCGCAGAAGAAAAGATCAGGCTGCGTCAGATCATCTCAAGCATAAAGCCGAAAGGATTCGGAGTCATCGTAAGGACTTCTGCAGAAGGCAAGCGTGTGGCGGAACTTATCCATGAGCTTCGCTCGCTCGTGGAGACCTGGAACTCCTCGATAGCGAAAATGCAGCGGAGCGTGCCCCCCTCGCTTATATATGAGGAAGATTCGAGAGCGGTAAGCGTGATACGCGACATTTTCAATCCCTCTTTCGAGAGTGTCACCGTAAACGATGCGGAAGTTTTCGAGCAGATTCAGCAATACGTCGCCCTCATTGCTCCGGAGCGGAAGGATATAGTGAAACTATACTCCAAAGACGTGCCGATTTTTGACAATTTCAACATCACACGCCAGATAAAATCCGGATTCGGCAAGACTGTCTCCTTCAAATCGGGCGCATATCTGATCATCGAGCATACAGAAGCCCTACACGTGATCGATGTCAATTCCGGAAATCGCAGCAAGGCATCGCAAGATCAGGAGACAAATGCCCTGGAGGTGAACCTTCGTGCGGCAGATGAGATTGCAAGGCAACTGCGTCTGCGCGACATGGGCGGCATAATAGTGGTTGACTTCATCGACATGACCAAAGCCGAACATCGCCAGCAGCTGCTCGAGCACATGCGCGACATTATGGCCAAAGACCGTGCGCGCCACAATATCCTGCCGCTTTCAAAGTTCGGCCTCATGCAGATCACGAGGCAGCGCGTAAGGCCCGCTCTCGACATCATCACTGAAGAGTCCTGCCCCTCCTGCTTCGGAAAAGGGGAGGTGCAGCCCTCGCTGCTCTTCACCGACAAGCTGGAGGAAAAGATAGAGTACCTCACACAGCAGCTCGAGGTGAAGAAGTTTATCCTCTATCTTCATCCCTTCGTGGAGGCCTACATCAAGAAGGGCGTATTCTCGCTTTATGGAAAATGGCGCCGCCGTTTCGGTAGAGGTGTCAAGATCGTGGCCGACGAGTCTCTCGCATATCTGCAATATCGTGTCATAGATCCGTCAGGCAAGGAAATATATCTGCATGAAGAAAGGGATATGGACTCAGCCCAGTCAAAAAATAAAACCCGCTCGGAGCGCCTCGATGATGCGGAACATGCTGAGGAACCTCCGAAAAAGAAACCTTCCAAAAAGAAAGCAAGCGTAAGGAAGGAAGATGACGAAAAAGAGGAAACAAAAGATTAATAATGAAGAAAAGCATTCGGGGCAGACATCGCGCGGTGTCTGCCCCGACATTGTTCTCCATATCGGTCAGAATCGGCTGTAAATGGCGGAAATATGTTCTATAGCATGTTTCATGGTTTTTTCTCTGCATATTACAATTAAAATTTGGATAAATGGAAATAATTCCGTAACTTCGGGGTCACTAACCCTATCCCTCTCCTCGCCATGAGCACAACACTATTCAAAATACGCCTACCAGATATATGCTCGAATGATAACGCCTCGGAGCTGCTGACTGCCAACGGTCTAAACGAATACGATTTCGGCGCGAGGCGCTATTACTCCGCAGTTCCCGCTTTCACGAGCATAGACCCGCTGTGCGAGAACTTCCGCCATCTCTCTCCCTATCTCTACTGCGCCAACAATTGTGCAACCGCCGTTCAGCATGCTATGTTTGAGACAGATATTTCTGTGGCAGAACAAAAATATACAATTACTCAAGTTCCTGCCAATAGGAGTATTGGAGAAGAATCATTTACAATCAAGCGGCCCAACTTTCATATTTTTTCCAGTTCAGCATACAAATCCATAATTAAACAGAATCCCAATGGTAAATTGATTAAAAGGAGGAATAAATGACGGATATTGAATTAAATATTAC
>CAMWXO010000212.1 GCA_947178245.1 uncultured Porphyromonadaceae bacterium | reverse complement strand
CCATCATGTGCCAGTACATCTCCTTGTCGATGAGGCGGAAGATGATGGTCTTGTCTCCCACGAGCGCCTGATCGTGGCTCTCGCAGTAGGAGATGGTCTTCTCGTCGGCGCGGCGGTTGGTGAGTTCCCAATAGATCGATGTCGGGTGCCAGTCTTCGTCTTTCTTCTCCTTGATCATCTTGATCCAGTAGTCGGGAATGCCCATTGCCATGCGGTAGTCGAACCCGATACCGCCGTCTTCAAACTTCACGGCAAGTCCCGGCATTCCGCTCATCTCCTCGGCGATGGTGATGGCATGTCGGTTCACTTCGTGAATGAGCATGTTGGCCAGCGTGAGATATACGATGGCGTTCGTGTCCTGGTTCCCGTCGTAATAATCGGGGTAGCCTCCGAAAGCTTTGCCGAGTCCGTGGTCATAGTAGAGCATCGAGGTCACTCCGTCGAAGCGGAATCCGTCGAATTTGTATTCCTCCTGCCAGAACTTGCAGTTGGAGAGCAGGAAATGAAGCACTTCGTTCTTACCGTAGTCGAAGAGCAGTGAGTCCCACGCCGGATGCTCGCGCCGGTCGCCCTTATTGAAGTATAGGTCGTGGGAGCCGTCAAGACATCCGAGACCCTCCACTTCATTCTTCACGGCGTGGCTGTGGACTATGTCCATGATCACGGCAATGCCGAGCTCATGCGCGTCGTCGATAAGGCGTTTCAGGTCGTCGGGAGTTCCGAAACGGCTTGAAGCGGCGTAGAAACTGCTTACGTGGTAGCCGAACGATCCGTAGTAAGGATGCTCCTGAATGGCCATTATCTGGATGGCGTTGTAGCCGTCGGCGGCGATTCTCGGAAGGATCTTCGTGCGGAACTCTTCGTAAGAGCCCACCTTCTCTTCCTGCTGGGCCATACCGATATGGCACTCGTAGATGAGCAGGGGCTTCACGTCGGGCTTGAAATCCTTCACCTTGAACTTGTAGGGTCGAGCCGGAGCGTACACCTGCGCTGAGAATATCTTGGTCTCTTCGTCCTGCACCACTCTGGTGGCGTAAGCCGGGATGCGTTCGCCCTGGCCTCCGTCCCAGATCACGAGCATCTTGAAGAGGTCGCCGTCGTGGAGCATGTCGGCCGCGAGTCGTATCTCCCATGTTCCCTCCTCCAGGCGGGTGAGGGCGTAGTCTTCGTTAAGTTTCCAGTCGTTGAAGGTGCCGATGAGATAGATCTGCGTGGCATTGGGCGCATATTCGCGGAAAATCCAGGTTCCGTCTTTTTCGCGGTGCAGCCCGTAATATTTGTAGGCGTTGGCAAAGTCGGAGAGGGAGCCGCCGGTGCCTTGCGTGATATCGTTAAGTTTACGGATTACGTCTTCGTGTCGCCCTTTTATGGCGTCTTCGAATGGTTCGAGCCAAGGGTCGTGACGTAGGATTTCAAGTTGTTTTTTCTTGCGGGCCATATTTGTGGATTTTGGTTATTTCTTGTTTTGAAACGTGATTGAGACGCTTGTTGCTGTCGTCAGGTGAAGAGTTTGCGTATTTCCGCTCGCAGGCGTTCACTGTATTCGCCTGAGCCCTTCAGGGTGGCGATCACGCCACTCACGTAGTCGTCGCTGTTCGAGTATCCGAGGGCTTTGACCACGCAGCTTCCCGTGAGGAGCGGCTTATGATTGAATACCCTCAGCACCCCCTCATAGTCGCCCGAGCGGGCCATGCGGCGGAAGTCGGAGAGAAGTCGGTCGAAAGTCTCGCGCGGGTGCAGTTTTTTTATCAGGCTCTTGATATGGAGTTCGAGCGCGGTGATACAAGTGAAGCGCGCATCGATCTTGCGCTCCACATCGCGCTTCATGCGGTGGCGCGTATGCTGCAGGGCCTGGGCCTCCGCCATCTGGGCGAATTTTTCGAGCACTTCGTGCCTTACTGCTTTGAGCACCTTGTTCGGATTCCTGTTGCGTGCGGCTGCCATTGTGGTGATTACCCCGGGCGAGAGGAAGATGTTTTCGATCTCGGCCACTTCCGGCACGAGGATGTTTTTGGCGCGCAGATACCCCACTTCCTCATCGCTGCGCCGGTCGCGGTCTACGAGTCCGTAGCTTTCGATGCGGTGCATCGAGCGCAGCGACTGCATGGTGCGGGTGGATTCTATCACCTTGTCGCAGCTGCCGAGAGGCTTCACCGTGAACTCTGGAAACACAACGGAATAGAGTCTTATGTCGATGCTGTGGGTGGTGTCTCCTTCGGTGAAGAGGATAGGCCGCCGGCTTCCCATCATCTGCAGGAAGATCTCGTCGGGCAGTTCGCCGTCGGTGATTATCTGGTAGCGCCATGTGTGGTCGGTGGCGTTATAGTCTCTTATCCAGATGGGTATGCGGCTTGAGTGAGCGGCTGCGAACAGGGCCTCGTTGGTGTCGTAGACGAAACGGCAGTCGGTGCGCGTCTGCTCTATCCTGTCCCAGAGCACCCCGGTGGCTGTGGGGTGGAGGAAGAGTCCGGGCGAATCCACGAGTATCAGGGCTTCGGGGGGGGCGAGCAGACAGGCCGCTATATAGTATCGGCCGGCTTTCTCTCCCCGGCTGAGCCGCCTGATGCTGACGGAGGCCTTGCCTGAACGGTTCCTGACCTGAGGCTTTCCGCC
>CAMWXO010000211.1 GCA_947178245.1 uncultured Porphyromonadaceae bacterium | reverse complement strand
GTATTCAAGATGCTCGACAAGATGGGCTTCAAGGAGGGCGAGATGCTTGAGTCGAAGATGCTCACCAAGACCATCGAGAACGCCCAGAAGCGCGTGGAGGAGAACAACTTCGGCATCCGTAAGCGTCTTGTGGAATATGACGACGTGATGAACGCGCAGCGCACCGCCATCTACGGCAAACGCCAGAATGCCCTCAAGGGTGAGCGCATCGGCACCGATATCGCCAACATGATCTATGATGTGGCTAACAATATAGCCATGTCTACCGATGATTTCTCCACGTTCAGCGATGAGGTGCGCACCCAGCTCGCCATCGATTCCCCCTTCACCGAAGAGGAATTCCGCAAGGCCGACAAGAATGAGGTGACCACCCGTCTTGCAGAGGAAGGACTTGCCGCATACTATCGCAACCGCGACAAGATAGCTGCTGCAGCGATGCCCTATATCAAGGAATTCGTTGAGGAGCGCCATGCCTCAGGTATCGTGGGCGTGCCCGTGACCGATGGTCGCCGATTCTTCAATATACGCTGCGATCTGCAGGAAGCATACGACAACAACGCCCGCTCCATCGTCAAGGGCTTTGAGAAGGCAGTGCTCCTGCAGGCCATCGACAACGCTTGGCAGGAGCAGCTCCGCGAGCTTGACGAGCTCCGCAAATCGGTTCAGAACGCAAGTTACGAGCAGAAAGATCCTCTCGTGATCTATAAGCTGGAGGCCTACGGACTCTGGAAAAATATGCTTGAAGAGATGAACTCCAAGGCCGTGGCCACCCTAATGCGCGGCAAGCTGGCCGCCCCCGACTATGAGGAGGCGAAGGCTGCACGCGAGGCTCAGATCGCAGCGCATCAGAAGGCTATGGAAGAGCAGGCCGCCGCAAGGCAGGCTGCCCAGGCACGCCGCAACGTGCAGGCAGCCACCTACACCCGCACTCAGGAGATAAGGCAGGAATACGGCGCTCCGCAGGGGCAGAATCCATACGCCAACTATTCCACCACCCGCGAGACATACGAGGGCGAATCGGCGCAGCGCCAGGCGATGCAGTCGGCCAGCCGGCAGCAGCCGCAGAAGAAGGCTCCCGCCAAGGCAGAGCCCAAAGTGGGCCGCAATGATCCATGTCCCTGCGGCTCAGGCAAGAAATACAAGAACTGCCACGGCAAAATGTAAACTTCAGCTCTCACTTCCATTCCGCACCCGGGCCCGGCACAAGAGTCCGGCCCCGGGTCGGGAAGGAACACACGGGGCACTCAAATAAATCCTCTCTATGGAAAATCAGTATTACATCATAGTCAACGAGCGCCGCGAGGGGCCGTTCACGCTCCCCCAGCTTGCCAAATACAATCTGGGGCCGAACACCCTCGTCTGGACTGCCGGCCTTTCAGGCTGGACGCGTGCCGATTCGCTCCCCGAACTCTCCCATCTCGTCAGCGCAAGTCCCGCTATGGGCGGCTATCACCCGGCCGAGGAGCAGTATCCCAAATATTCCGCGTATTCCAATGCGCCCGGGACTGTGCCTCCCGATCCTGCCTCCCAATACCGCGATCCCATATATGCGGCCGGCGGCACGAACTGGAAAACTCTCGCCATCATCGCCACCGTGACAGGATTCCTTTTCTCCTGCATAGGCGGCTTCATCGGCTTTTTCGCCATCCTTCAGGCCAACCAGGCCGAAGAGGCCCTGCGCTATGGCGACGGTTTCCGTATGAAATCGGCCTTGTCCACTTGCAAGACCCTTACCATCATCTCATTAATCCTCTCCGGCATCGGTCTTCTGGCCAATATCTCTATTCTCTTCCTGCTGCCCGGAGGCATCGCATCGCTCTACGCCTTATGAAATATTATGCAATGTCGGGCGACCGCCGTATAGGGCCCTTTACCCTCGAAGAGCTTCCTGAAAACGGAGTGCGCCCCGACACGTATGTCTGGACCAAGGGAATGCCCGACTGGAAGCGGGCATCGGAAGTGGCTGACATCTGCCGCTATTTCAGGCTCCGTCTGTCAAATTCGCTGCCTGAGGCTGCCCACCCCGGCAATGGCCCTGCTGCGCCCTCCTACGGCGACTTCGCCGCCATGGGGCTGAAAGACGATTTTTCGGCTGATGAGTCGCCCCGCTCTCCCAGGCAGTTGAAATCACTTCCCGACGAGCAGAAATATCCGTCATATCTCCCCTGGCTGCTATATGCCGTGGCCCTCGTGATGATGCTCGTCGGATTCCTGATTCTTTAGGAAGCCCGGACGTATGTGACCTGCATACCTGCTACGATATTGTTCGCGCACCGACATGATTGCCGGTGCGCTTTTTTTACGCTTATTCACCATGAATGTTAAAAACCTCCAACAGGCCAACCTTTACGTGGCGTTGCGTGTTGAATTAGTACAAAAGCAATATGGCGAAGCATTCCGTTCTCGTGAGAAAGCGCGAATGCGGTTTTAAGTTTAGTTAGATATAGTTTATAGTGGAATCGTGAGGGAGAGTCGCTGTGTTAGCGGCTCTCCTTTTGTTTGTGTAGCCCCCGACAAAGCGCCTGACGGCACCGGGGGCATTCGGGTGGCCGGCGGCTCGGAGAGCCGGAATCGTGACGAAACCCCGCTTTCTATAATTCCCTGCAAGTGTTTTAACGTTTTTTTAAGGAAAAATTGACTA
>CAMWXO010000210.1 GCA_947178245.1 uncultured Porphyromonadaceae bacterium | reverse complement strand
CCGTGGCTGTGGCTCGCGTCTTTTGCAAATTGGCTATCCACCACGAAGGCGTGGGGCAGCGTCACAGGCAGACACTCCGAGTCATCGAATTTCGGAGCATACGGCCCTTCGTTGTGGATGGAGGCGGCCTTCGTGAGATAATTGAAATATTCCGTGCCGCAGCCGAAATCTTTCGCCGGGTCGGAGGCATTGCCGAAAGCGAACTTCCAGTCGCGGTCGAAGTTCAGGCGTTCGGCCGAGGCTTCGGGAAGAATGCCGAGCGCCGCGAGGCACAGCGCTCCTCCGAGTATCTGTGATGATAGTGTGTTGAGTTTCATGATGGTTCTATGGTGGGTTTCTGACTACAAATTTAGCAAAAAAAGTCAAATCTGCAATATCTATGTCGGATATTGACAATTAAAAGTCAAGATAGTACCACCCGGCGGCCATCCGCCGTCAATATCACGCACGCGGAGCAATATCCGATTCGGGATGGAAATTGTTGTGATAGATAGGAAATTCTCAATCACGACAATCTTTATGGATAAAAAACAGATCTGGATATGGATCGGCGCCCTGATTTTAGGTGTCGGAATCGGTATGCTGCATATTGACGTGCTCGACAAGGTTATGAATGTGATCGCCACTATCTATACCCGTCTCTTCAGGCTTCTGGCCGTGCCCACTATCGTTGTGGCCGTAATCACTACACTCGCCTCTCTCGGCGGGGGCAAGGATCTCGGGCGTCTTTTCAAGACATCTTTGACATTCACGTTGCTCACCACGGTGTCGGCCGCGGCGGTGGCGCTTGGCCTCTATCTGATAGTGAAGCCCGGCAATCTGCCGGCCGCTGTCGTGGCCGGAGAGAAGGCCGCAGGTGTGGCCGCTGCTGAGACCTCTTACTCCGACCATCTGATTTCGGTGATACCCGATAATGTGGTGAGGCCTCTGCTCGACGGCAATGTGCTGGGCCTGCTGATACTTTGTTTTGCAGTGGGCATAGCCATCTCGAAGATGCCGGAATCGAGACACAAGGAAATAATAACCGGAGCGCTTGACGGCATTCAGGAGATTCTTTTCACGCTGATAAGGTGGCTCATAGCGATTCTGCCTGTGGGCATCGTGGCCTTCGCGGCCCAGCTTGTGGCCGAGGCGGGAGCCGGAGTCATGGCTGATTCGCTCGGTAAATATGTGCTGGTGATCATCGCCGGCAATCTGATACAGATGTTTGTGGTGCTTCCGGTTTTCCTCCTGTCAAACCGGATCAATCCCATAAAGACCTTTTCCGCCATGATGCCGGCCGTGCTGATGGCGCTATTCACCAAGAGCAGCGCGGCCACACTCCCCGTCACCATGGAGAGCGCGGAGAACAGGGCCGGAGTAGACAGGAAGGTGTCGCGTTTCGTGTT
This sequence comes from uncultured Porphyromonadaceae bacterium, assembly GCA_947178245.1. Classification (GTDB taxonomy): domain Bacteria; phylum Bacteroidota; class Bacteroidia; order Bacteroidales; family Muribaculaceae; genus Lepagella. The sequence continues at coordinate 1,301 of CAMWXO010000210.1, read as the reverse complement.
GCCCCTGTGCACCACGATCAACATGAACGGGTGCGCCGCTTTTATCCTGTGCACTTCGCTTTTCGTGATGCAGAACAATGGCATATCGCTCTCGCTGATGACGATGCTGCTTTGGCTCCTCATCTCGGTGATCTCCGCGGTAGGCAATGCCGGGGTGCCGATGGGATGCTATTTCCTTACGCTCTCACTCATGTCGGGAATAGGTGCCGATATCTCCATAATGGGCGTGATACTCCCTATCTACACCATCATAGACATGGTGGAGACCTCGGAAAATGTCTGGTCAGATTCTTGTGTATGCAAGATAGTAAATACGAGAGTAAGGGCATAAAGATAAGTGGATCAGATGTATATGGCGGCAGCCCCCGATGGCTGCCACTTTTTTTCGGGTAAGGATGTAGTTTTATCATGATTCCTGCGTCTTAGAGATAGACTGGAAAATGAACACAACCTTTTTATGAAATGAACATCAACCGTCAATCAGAATTTGAGACGCTCGTAGAGCAGCATAAGGCTACCGTCTACTCGGTATGCTACATGTTCGCCGAGAGGCGTGAGGATGCCGACGATCTGTTTCAGGAGGTGCTGATAAATCTATGGAACGGACTGGAGGATTTCCGTGGCGACGCAAGCATGAAATCCTGGGTCTTCAGGGTGAGCATGAATACCTGTATCTCCTACAAGCGGAAGAAAAAAATCAAAACCGCGCCTCTCGACATCGCTCCGGAAGTGATAGAAGGGGATTCATACGGGAGCCGTCAGGCAGCGATGCTGCGTGAGAGAATACAGCGGCTTCAGCCTTTCGACAGGGCCATCGTGCTGCTGTGGCTCGAAAATATGTCGTACGACGAAATCGGTGCCATCGTAGGCCTTACGCCGAGAAATGTAGGCGTGCGCCTCACGAGAATTAAAGAAAAACTTAAAACATCAAACGACTGACCTATGGAAGAACTTGAAATAATGCGCCGGCAGCTTGCCTCGATGAAGGAGCAGCTTCGTTCTCAGCATATAGTCAATGAATCGCTCATGCGCAAGGTGATGAAAGGCAAGGCTTCATGGATGAACACTCTTGTGAAGGCCGAGATTATCTGTGTGCCGATTACCTGGATTTTATTGGCGGCGATTTGTGCTTTCTATGGCATTTCCCAGTGGTATGCGTCGCTTTTCCTGATAATGTCAGTCATTGATACATATATAGACTGGTATACGGTGAGGATTCCCCCCGCCCCGGTCTGGTATGCCCATCTCCGCGCCCCCGGGGCGCTCGTGAGTCTGGGATGGGGGGGGGGGCTTGGAAAAAA
>CAMWXO010000209.1 GCA_947178245.1 uncultured Porphyromonadaceae bacterium | reverse complement strand
AGCACATCATGGAGATCAGCCGCATGCCTCAGTTCCTCGGCAAGATCATCTTCCTCGAAGACTACAACATGACCGTGGCCAAGCGCCTCGTGACAGGTGTAGACGTATGGCTCAACTTCCCGACCCGTCCGCTCGAGGCTTCCGGCACATCGGGCGAGAAGGCAGAGATGAACGGCGTGCTCAACTTCTCGGTGCTCGACGGATGGTGGTATGAAGGCTACCGCTTCGACGAGCAGGCCGGCTGGGCGCTCACCGACAAGCGTACATTCACCGACCAGAGCCAGCAGGACAAGCTCGACGCAGCCACCATCTACTCAATGCTCGAGAACGAGATCATCCCGCTCTACTACGACAAGAACTACAAGGGATACTCACCCGAGTGGATTCAGTATATCAAGCGCTCGATCGGCCACATCGCTCCTCACTTCACAATGAAGCGTCAGCTTGACGACTACATCTCTCGTTTCTATGCACCCGAAGCCAAGCGTGCAGCCGAGCTCAAGGCTCACGACTTTGCTAAGGCCCGCGAGATTGTGGCATGGAAAGAGACCGTGGCATCCAAGTGGGATCAGATTGAGGTTCTCGCCGTAGACTACAACGAGAGCGCCACCAACACCTACCACACCGGCGGCGACTTCAAGGTGAAATGCACACTCGACACCAAGGGCCTCGGAGACTCAATCGGTGTTGAACTCGTGGCCTACAAGGAACACGACGGCGTTTCAGACTTCGACGGCACCAAGCAGTTGAAAGTCACCTCTCAGAACGGCTCTATCGTGACCTACGAGCTCGATGAGAAACTCACCGACGCGGCCACCTACCGCTACGCCCTGCGCATGTATCCGAAATGCGATCTTCTGCCCCACCGTCAGGATTTCGCCTACGTGCGCTGGCTCTGATTCTTCAGACCGCTCCACATTAATAATAATGTATGCCATAATCAGCCCCGGGCAATGCCACGGGGCTGATTTCATTTTAAGGGTAATATTCGCAAAAAAGACGCAATTTTTCAAAATATGCTTTATAACATATCGGCAAAATTTGTTTTTTATAGATTTTTTCACTAAATTGCAAGCGCATTTGAGAAGATAGAGCTATTTCTCAAATCTCTCCACCACGTAACCTATAAAACATAATACCCATGAAGGTCTACAAAACTAACGAAATCAAGAACATAGCGCTTCTTGGCAGCAAGGGATCGGGCAAGACCACCCTCGCCGAGTCTATGCTCTTCGAAAGTGGCGTCATCAAGCGTCGCGGCACTGTCGCAGGCGGCAACACCGTCTCCGACTACTTCCCGGTTGAAAAAGAATACGGATATTCCGTCTTCTCGACGGTGTTTGCCGCAGAATTCAACAATAAGAAACTCAACATCATCGACTGCCCGGGTGCCGACGACTTCGTAGGCAACGCCTACACCGCGCTCGGAGTGACCGACATAGGCGTGGTGACAGTCGATGCCGAATACGGAGTGGAAGTGGGCACTGAAAACATAGTGCGCACCACCGCAAAGCTCAACAAGCCCGTGATCTTCGCCCTCAACAAGATGGACGGCGACAAAGTGGACTACGACAACGTGATGGAGCAGCTGCGCGAACACTTCGGCAAGAACGTGGTGGCAATCCAGTATCCCATAAACGCCGGAACCGGCTTCCACGCGCTCATCTCAGTGCTTCTGATGAAGAAATATGAGTGGGGCCCCGACGGAGGCGTACCTACCATTTCCGATATCCCTGCCGATCAGCTTGAGAAGGCAACCGAACTCAACAACATCCTGAAGGAAGCGGCTGCCGCCAACGACGAAGGCCTGATGGATAAATTCTTCGACGACCAGCCCCTGACGGAAGACGACCTGCGCATGGGTATCCGCAAAGGTCTCATCAACCGCGACATCTTCCCGGTGATCTGCCTCAGCGCCGGAAAAGACATGGGCGTGCGCCGCATGATGGAATTCCTCGGCAACGTCTGCCCCTTCGTAGACGACATGCCGGCTCCCGAAACTGTAGAAGGCGAGGCTGTGAAGCCCGACGCCAACGGCCCGCTGAGCGTATTCTTCTTCAAGACCTCCGTAGAGCCCCATATCGGCGAGGTTTCCTACTTTAAGGTGATGAGCGGAACCCTGAAAGCCGGCGCCGATCTCGAGAACGTAGACCGCGGCGGCAAGGAGCGCCTTGCACAGATCTTCACCGTATGCGGACAGCTTCGCACCCCGATCGACGCGCTCGAGGCAGGCGACATAGGCGCTGCCGTGAAACTGAAGGACGTGCGCACCGGCAACACGCTCGACGAGAAGGGTTGCGACTACAAGTTCAACTTCATCAAATATCCCGCTCCGAAATATACACGTGCCATAAAGCCCGTAAACGAGGCTGATGCCGAAAAACTCGCCGGCATCCTGACACGTATGCATGAGGAAGACCCCACATGGATCATAGAGCAGAGCAAGGAACTGAAGCAGACCCTCGTTAAGGGTCAGGGTGAATTCCATCTCCGCACCCTCAAATGGCGCATCGAAAACAATGAGAAACTGCCCATAATCTTCGAGGAGCAGAAAATACCTTATCGTGAGACCATCACCAAGGCTGCCCGCGCAGACTATCGCCATAAGAAGCAGTCGGGCGGCAGCGGCCAGTTTGGTGAAGTCCACCTCATCAGAGAGCCATACACCGAAGGATTGCCCGAGCCGGACAGCTACAAATTCGGCAATCAGGAAGTCAAG
>CAMWXO010000208.1 GCA_947178245.1 uncultured Porphyromonadaceae bacterium | reverse complement strand
CAAGAACCATATCCCTCTCAAATCTAACTGCGATCTGCACATGGGAATCAATTTCCCGTTCTGACACCGCAGCATAACCGTAAAAGGCGCAACTTGACACTGAGTTGCGCTTTTTTTTTATTAATTTTGCGGGAAAATTAATGAATAATGAAAAAGACATTCCGCCTTATACCGATATTCACGGCTACTGCGCTGGCATTCTCAATGTCGGCAGTCTCTTGCCATTCCGACAAAGATCACTCTCACTCAGAGCAGTCTGAACACAACGATAATGATGACCACGACCACGACGCTCATGATGACCACGATGGCCATGATGACCATGACCATGACGAACACGACGGCCACGACCATAGCGGCATGATACATCTGAAGCCCGAAGTGGCAGCTTCGTTCGGAGTCGCCACCGAGAAAATCGATAATTCTGATTTCTCGGAGGTCATTCTCGTATCGGGTGTGATTGAAGCGCTTCCATCCGATGAGGCCGTGATCTCGGCCACCCGTTCGGGAGTGGTGACACTTAATTCAGATATCAGCGCAGGCTCATCGATTTCGGCCGGCAAATCGATAGGACATATCTCGCCATCCTCGGTACAGGGCGGCGATCCCGGTATGCAAGCCTCCGCGCGCAGGGATGCGGCCAAACGCGAACTTGATCGCCTCACGCCTCTGCATAACGACGGAGTGGTGAGCACAGCCACATATAATGCTGCGCTGCAGGCCTACGAGGAGGCGGATGCCGAAGCCCGGTCTATGAGGCAGGGAAGCACGTCGCTTGTCACTCCGAAAGGAGGAGTCATCACCAATCTCAATGTCAGATCCGGGCAGTATGTGGAAGCCGGGCAGCCGGTGGCTACCGTAAGCGGCAACGCACGTCTGACGCTGCGGGCCGATGTGCCGGAACGCTATGCTTCGAGAATTTCCTCTTTCGTGTCGGCCAACGTGAGGGCAGCATCCGCATCAGGCGCGGTATCGCTTGATGATCTCGGCGGCAAACTGATATCGTCGCCTGCGGCCGTATCAGTGGGAGGCTATATTCCTGTTCGATTCTCTTTCGTAAACGATGGTTCAATGACTCCGGGATCATACGCTGAGGTATATCTGAAATCAGGAGCACGCGGCGGAGTGATTTCGGTGCCTCTTGAAGCGATTGTGGAAGTAAACGGCAACCATATCATCTATTCCCGCCATGGCGATGACTACTATGAGAAGCATGTGGTGGAATTAGGAGTGTCCGACGGTAGAAGTGTCGAGATTCTTTCAGGACTCGAACCTGGAGAAGAAGTAGTGACGAAGGGAGCGCAGGTGATACGTATGGCTGAGACTTCAGCCACTGCCGTACCCGGTCATACCCATAATCATTAAACCTCGCTCCGCTATGCTCAACAAGATAATCAACTGGTCGCTGACCAATCGACTGATAGTGCTTATGGCCGCGTGTGCCATAAGCATCTCGGGAATGATCATGCTCTTCCGCATGGAGATAGATATTTTCCCCGATCTGAACGCGCCTACCGTAGCCATTATGACGGAAGCCCCGGGACTGGCTCCGGAAGAAGTGGAAAGGAACGTCACTTACCCTATAGAGACTGCCGTGAACGGTGCTTCGGGAGTGAGAAGGGTGAGATCAAGCTCGGCCACGGGTTTTTCCATCGTATGGGTGGAATTTGACTGGTCGGCCGATGCCCTGAAAGCGCGCCAGACCGTGTCGGAAAGGCTTGCAGGTATTGCCGGGACGCTTCCTGCCAACGTAGGCTCTCCCATGATGGGGCCGCAATCCTCCATTCTTGGAGAGATCATGATTATCGGGCTCACGAGCGACAGCATAAGTGCCGGCGAACTGCGCAGCGTAGCCGACAGGGTGGTCGCTCCCCGGCTTCTGTCGATAGGCGGAGTGAGTCAGGTTTCTGTGATAGGAGGGGAGGAACTGGAATATCAGGTGCTTCTGGATCCGGAAAAGATGCGTTATTTCGGGGTGTCGCTTTCCGACGTTGCGGAGGCCACGGCCGACATGAACGTCAATGTCTCAGGCGGAGTGGTGTATGAGTATGGCAACGAATATCTCGTGAAGGGCAATATAGCCTCTTCCGATGCTGCCGAGATAGGAGCAGCCGCTGTGAAATCGGAATCTGGCCTGCCGGTGACGCTCGCCGACATAGCCGAAATCCGTATCGGAGGGAAAACTCCGAAAATCGGTACCGCCACCGTGCGCACTAAGCCCGCAGTGCTGGTGACTGTGACAAAACAGCCTGGCGTGGGCTCGATAGACCTTACAGATGCGCTCAACCGGGAAATATCCTCATTGAAAACCTCCATCCCCAAGGGTGTGGATATCGACACGGAGATATTCAACCAGAGTGAATTTATCGAGACCTCGGTGAGCAATCTTCAGCAATCCCTGCTTGAGGGCGCGCTCTTCGTGATAATAGTGCTTTTCTTCTTCCTCATGAATGTGAAGACCACGGTGATCTCGCTCGTGGCACTTCCTCTTTCGATAATAGTATCGGTTATAGCGCTCAATCTTCTCGGGTTCACCATCAATACCATGACTCTGGGCGGAATCGCCATAGCTATTGGCTCGCTTGTGGACGATGCCATTGTGGATGTGGAGAACGTCTATAAACGCATCCGGGAGAATAACTCAAGGAGGAAAGAAGATCGTCTTCCCGTGATTAAAGTGGTGTTTGAAGCGTCGAAAGAAGTACGCCGGCCGCGTCTCCGCTCTACCCTCA
>CAMWXO010000207.1 GCA_947178245.1 uncultured Porphyromonadaceae bacterium | reverse complement strand
GAGAAGGATGAAGAAAAGACTCGACCATAACTGCGGGCACCACATACGGTTGAAGATCTCGGGAAATGTGACGAAGACCAGAGCAGAACCTCCGAACGATTCCCCTTCAAGCCCGAACGACATGACTCCGGGAAAAATGATCATGCCCACGAGTATGGCCACCATCATGTCGAGCAGGGAGACCGTGATGGCGGTGTTGGTCAGGTTGGTGTCTTTCTTGAAATAACTTCCGTAGGTGATCAGCGTGCCCATACCGAGGCTAAGCGAGAAAAATGCCTGCCCCAGGGCGCTGATGATGACCGATGGAGTGATCTTGCTGAAATCGGGAGAAAAGAAGTATCTCAGGCCTTCCGACGCCTTGGGGAGCGTGAGGGCCGTGATGCAGAGAATGATAAGGATGAGGAATAGCACAGGCATGAGTATATTGCTCATACGCTCAATACCCTTCTGCACTCCCATGCAGAGCACTGCTCCGCAGATGGCAATGGTGATCCACGTCCATATCATGGGAGGCCATATTCCGGAGACGTATTCCTCCATCCTGTCGGCAAACTGGAGGTTGCTTCCTTCCACCACTCCGGGTATTGGCTCGAAAAGCTCACCCGAAATCGACTGGAAGAGATACTCGAGCGTCCAGCCTGACACCACCATATAGAACGTGAGAATGAGATACGAGCAGAGGATTCCCAGGAATCCGGAAATCCACCAGGGGGTGCCCGGGCTGAGCTTTCTGTAGCTGTCGATTGCGTCGCTACGCCCGGCCCTGCCTATGGCGAACTCCCCCAGCATCACAGGGATGCCGAAGAGGAGCACGCATACTACGTAGACGAGCAGGAAGGCCGCGCCGCCGTTGGCCTGCGTCTCGGCAGGGAAGCGCCATACGTTGCCGAGGCCTACGGCGCTGCCTACCGTGGCGGCGATTATACCTACCTTGCTGCTGAATTCTGAATTGGAGGCCATTTTATTCCGTCACTCTCTCGAGCCAATTGACCATAGAGAACATCACACCCATCGATACGAGGCATACACTCAGGAATACAGTCCATGCCACCCAGATGGGGCATGCGTTGTAGATAAGCGGGCCCACCCAGAGGAGCAGATTGCCCACGGCAGTGGCACCGAGCCAGAGGCCCTGACAGAGACCCTGCAGATGCTTGGGAGCCACTTTGGAGACGAAAGACAGACCTAACGGGGATATGAAAAGTTCCGCTACCGTAAGGAAGAAATAGAGCACGAAGAGCACCCACGGCCCGGTCTTCCATGCTTCCGACTCAGCGGCGGGGAGAGCCTTGAACACGTCGGCCGAAGGATAACCCTCGGCGAGCGAGAACACTGCGAGGAACACGTATGCAACCCCAGCGAGACCCATGCCTATCGCAATTTTCTTGGGAGTGGATATTTCCATACCCCGGCGTGAGAGCAGGCTGAAAAACCACATCACGACGGGGGTGAGGATGATCACATAGAAAGGATTGAGGGCCTGCCATATCTCAGGCTGCACGGAGCTCGTCTTCACGAAATCGCGGGCAAAGAGAGAGAGCGACGTACCGTTCTGGTGGAAAGAAAACCAAAAGAAAATGGCGATGCCGAGCACTGCGAAAAGAGCATACATGCGCTGCCTGATCTCCTTGGCCATGCGGGCCTTTTCCTCGGCTGTGTACTGCACGGTCTCCGCTTTTTCTTTCCTGGCGGGCGAAGGCAGCTGCTTCTTGGTGGAGATAAAGATAGTGAGCGACAGGAGCATGGCGGCCACCGACGCGAAGAACGAGTAATGGATGCCTGTATTGAACACGTTCAGATAAGTGGAGCAGAACTCGGAGATGTTGCCGGCCGCATTTCCTCCGGCCTCGGTGATGAGGGCGTAGAGATTGTTGAGATTCTGAGTGTCCATGCTGTCGGTGAGGCTCAGATATTCATGACACAGGGCCGGAAGCGAGGCATTGTAGACCAGACCGTTCTCACCGAGCCACCAGCTGCGGAGCATAGGCGCCACGAATGGAGCCACGAGGCCGCCGATATTGATGAATACATAGAAGATCTGGAATCCCGAATCGCGCTGCGAGGCATAGCGGGGATCATCGTAAAGCTGACCCACGATAGCCTGGAGGTTGCCTTTGAAGAGGCCGTTGCCGAAGGCTATGAAGAAAAGCGCCGCGCACGTGAGCGTGAGAAGCCACACATGATTTTCGGCTGTGGCGAAAATAGGAATCGCAAGCACGATATATCCGATCGTCATTATGCAGAGACCGGTGATGATAGTCCCCTTATAGTTTTGAGTTTTGTCGGCGATAATGCCGCCCACAAGACTGAGCACATAAATGCCGCAGTAGAAACATGAATAGATAATGGAACTTGTCTCCTCCTTGAGTCCGAATTTGGAGCAGAGGAAGAGCACCAGCACCGCATTCATGATGTAATAGCCGAAGCGCTCGCCCATATTGCTGAGGGCGGCGGGAATAAGGCCTTTGGGTTGGTTCATGAACATAGTTGGAAAAATTGATTTGTTGATTATCGTGGAGTTGATTATCGCAGGCTTGGTTTCAGGGGCACCGCCTCGGAGAGGGTATCCGGCCTCAGCTTCCGAGCATCTTGAAAGCGGTGGCGTAGTTGCGTATCTGCTTCACCATGGCCACAAGTCCGTTGCTGCGGGTGGGTGAAAGATGCTCGCTCAGCCCGATCCTGTCGATGAAATAGAGATCGGCGCCGAGCACCTCGTCGGGAGTCCGGTCGTTGAGCACACGCATCAGGAG
>CAMWXO010000206.1 GCA_947178245.1 uncultured Porphyromonadaceae bacterium | reverse complement strand
CGGATATTGTATTGATAAATAATAAATTGCGATATAACTATGAAATTTAATGTTCACGGAAAGACTCTACAGCAGCAGATCTCTGCCGTAAGCAAGGTCATCAATGCGAAAAACGCCCTGTCGATTCTCGACAACTTTCTGCTTGAGGTGAGGCAGGACTCCCTTTATATCACGGGCTCGGATCAGGAGACCGTCATGACAGCGCGTCTCGACATCACAAATTTTGAAAACGACGGCCTTATCGCTATCAATGCCAAGAGGCTGATGGATGTGGTGAAGGAAGTCTCTAATTTCCCGCTTACCTTCGAGATTGACGATAACAGCGGTCGCGTTGATCTGCAGTTCCCCGGCGGACATTTCGAGTTTATGGGAGTTGATGCCGCTGAGTATCCCAAGAGCTTCGACATCGACGATCTCGCGGTGGAGATGATAATTCCCGCCGAGGTGGTGCAGAAAGGTCTTGATTACACTCTCTTCGCCATAAGCACCGAGACGATTCGTCCGATGATGACAGGCGTGTTCTGGGATTTCCATGAAGACGACATCACATTCGTGGGCTCAGATACTCATAAACTCGTGCGCTACATCAACTCGCAGTTCCGTCCTAACAGGACTACCTCATTCATCCTTCCCGGCAAGCCGGCCGGCATCCTGCGCTCGCTCATCGGAAAGGACACTGAGGAAGTGAAGATCAGAAAGGATGAGAAGAGCGCGATTTTCTCCTTCGGCGATTTCACTCTCGGATGCCGCTTCGTGAAGGGCAATTATCCCAACTACAACAGGGTGATACCTACGGATAATCCTAATGAACTGACCGTAGACCGTCAGGTGCTTCTCTCGGCCATGAAGCGTGTATCGCTCTTCGCAAGCAAGGCATCGAGCCTTGTCAAGATGTCGATGAGCGCCGATTCCACCGTGTTGCAGTCGCAAGATCTCGACTATTCGACAAAGGCCGACGAGCGGATCACATGCTCTTACGCGGGTGCTCCCTGGTCGATCGGTTTCAATTCAGTGTATATGGTTGAGGTGCTCAATAACCTACCCGGCGACACCATTACGGTTCAACTCTCCGATCCCGGACGCCCCGGCCTTTTCATGCCTTTCGAGCAGGCTGAGAACGAGAATATCGTGATGTTGCAGATGCCTATGCAGGTGATTGAGTGATATTAGATTAGAATTATTGATAATAATTAGAGGGATGCAACTTCAACTCAGCCGACCCATAATATTCTTCGATCTGGAGACCACCGGCACCAGCGTCACATCAGACCGTATCGTAGAGATCTCCCTGATCAAGGTCTTTCCCGACGGACATACCGAAGAAAAGACACGCCGTATCAATCCGGAGTGTCACATTCCGGAGCAGAGCACCGCGATTCATCATATCACCGACGAAGACGTGAAGGATGAGCCTACTTTCAAACAGATAGCGAAATCACTGTTTGAGATCTTCGCCGACTGCGACATAGCGGGTTTCAATTCCAATAAGTTTGACGTGCCTCTGCTTATAGAGGAATTCGGCCGTGCAGGAATGGCTTTTGACGTGGCGGGGAGGCACTTCGTGGATGTGCAGGGAATATTCCACAAGATGGAGCAGCGCACACTCGTGGCAGCCTACAAGTTTTACTGCGGGCGAGACCTGACAGACGCGCATTCGGCCACGGCCGACACGAAAGCCACCTACGAAGTGCTTCTGAGCCAGCTCGAAAGATATCCTGAACTGAAAAACGACGTGGCCTCGCTCGCACGCTTTTCAAGCGGAGGCAAAAATGTAGACCTCGCCGGGCGAATGGTCTATAACGACAACGGCGAGCCTATTTTCAATTTCGGAAAAAACAAAGGGAAAAAAGTTAAGGATGTTGTGCGCCACGAGCCCGGATTCGTGCAATGGATGCTTCAGGGCGACTTCCCGAAGGAGACCAAAGACCAGTTGCGCAGACTTCAATATGAATTCTCGAAAAGATAACCCGACATGGATCGTCCGCTGACAGGAAAACATATTGTGCTCGGAATCTCGGGTGGAATCGCGGCCTATAAGAGCGCTTATCTGCTTCGCCTGCTTATCAAGGCCGGAGCAGAGGTGCAGGTGGTGATCACCCCCAACGGCAAGGAGTTTATCACTCCGGCCACACTTGCCGCGCTCAGCGGCAAACCTGTGGTGTCGGAATTTTTCGCGGCAAACACCGGTGAATGGCATTCGCATGTGGATCTCGGCCTTTGGTCAGACCTTATGATCATAGCCCCGGCCACAGCCTCGACAATAGGGAAGATGGCGTCGGGCGTTGCAGACAATATGCTTATCACCACTTATCTCTCGGCTAAAAGCCCGGTGATGATAGCGCCTGCAATGGATCTCGACATGTGGGCTCATCCGACAACGCAGAGGAATATCCGCACGCTTATGGCCGACGGTGTGAGCATCATAGAGCCGGCATCAGGCGAACTTGCGAGTCATCTCTCCGGAAAGGGGAGGATGGAAGAGCCTGAGGAGATCCTGAAGAGGGTAGTGGCTCATTTCGCGCGTCGTGAATCTCTGAAAGGGAAGAAAGTGCTCGTCACCGCAGGGCCTACATTCGAGAATATTGATCCGGTGCGCTTCATCGGCAATTATTCAAGCGGAAAAATGGGATTCTCGATCGCTGAGGAAGCCGCTTCAAGAGGCGCGGAAGTGACTCTGGTGGCCGGCCCGGTCTCTCTCGACGTGAAATCGGATGCTATCCGGCGAGTGGATGTTGTGAGTGCAAGAGAGATTCATGATGCATGCCTTTCGGCATTCGCCGACGCTGATATAGC
>CAMWXO010000205.1 GCA_947178245.1 uncultured Porphyromonadaceae bacterium | reverse complement strand
ATATTACTGTGTTTGAGTTCTGGTATGGGTTTAAAGTGAAACCACGCATTGGAGCCCGAATGTTGCGGAGGAATTGTTTGTATATGTAAAAATCTTTTAGTAACTTTGAGCGATGAACCAAGACCCGGAACGACCGCAGCGAATAGTAAGATGCAGATGGATGCCGAAAAGATACTGCCTGAATTTTTTCGGCATCGTGCTGACACGCGACACCGGATGGATCAACTCCGGAGTGGTGAATCACGAACGGATTCATACCGCCCAACAGCGCGAACTGCTCTGGATACCTTTTTATATACTCTACATCATGGAATGGATAGTAAGGCTGATACAGTTCCGCAACCATGATCGGGCTTACCGCAACATATCTTTCGAGAGGGAAGCATACACTCACGGAGGAGACTTCGGCTATCTTCGGCGCAGGAAACGCCATTCATGGCTGCGCCATCTATTCTATACGAAACAGCAACTCGAACATTATGAGCAACGATTCAGATAAGTCTTTAAGGGATAAGGCACAGGGGGTGATCTTCGGCGGAGCAGCCGGAGATGCCCTCGGATATGCCGTGGAGTTTATGGATCTGACTGAGATACATGACTCGTATGGAGAACACGGAATCCGTGAATATGAGCTTGACGCCAACCATACCGCCCTCTTCTCAGACGACACCCAGATGACCCTATTCACTGCCGAGGGACTGCTCTCGGCAACCCTCGGACACGAGAAGCCTGATCTCGGAGCCATCATCAGCTCGCTTAAAGCATCATATTCGGCATGGCTTGCCACTCAGACAGACTTCCAGCTTCCGCTTCCCACCTCATGGCTCACCCATCTGCGCGCCTTGTGGGCACGCCGGGCCCCGGGGAATACCTGTATCTCATCGCTTCAGGCACTGAGACAAGGCAAGGATGTGGCCAACGATTCAAAAGGCTGCGGAGGAGTGATGCGGATAGCGCCGGTGGCTGTATGGGCGGCCGCGAGAGACGATATGGACGACGTAATGGTGGCCCGGATAGCGGCGGAAGCCGCGAAAATCACTCATCATAATGTGCAAAGCACCTGTGCGAGCGCCCTCACTGCCCTCATCATCTATAAGTGCATGCTTAGCGGGAACACAGACAGCGCCCTCTTCCGCTCCATAGTGGAATCATCACTCCCCGTAGCGCTCATGCTCGCTTCCGACCCTAAGGAAAAGGAATACTTCAGGTCGATCATCGAGAAATCGCTCCGGCTCGCGGAAAGCGAGGTCTCAGACATCGAGGCTATCCGGAGACTTGGCGAGGGATGGGTGGCAGAAGAGACAATAGCTATCGCAATATTCTGCGTGATGAGACATATCGACGACTTCGGAGCGGCACTCGAAAGTTCGGTAAATCATGACGGAGACAGCGACTCTACGGGTGCCGTGACAGGAAATATCGCCGGAGCCCTCACGGGCTACGCGGGGATTCCCGAGAAGTTCAAGCGCAACCTCCAGCTTGCTGATGTGCTTCTGTCCGTGGCCGATGACCTTTGCGGAGCATCGCCCGGCAGACAAATGATAAAAAGGTATAAGGAGCATAAGATCTGCGGGGTGGCTGAAGAAGAAAAATTCATCTCAGGCATGAAGTTTACCGATGAAAATATAAAGGAACTCGGTGAAGATGAGGTGTTCGTCTTCGGGAGCAACAAAGCGGGACATCACGCCGGAGGAGCAGCCCGGATTGCTGCAAGAAAATTCGGGGCCGTATGGGGGCAGGGCGTCGGGATGCAGGGTCAATCGTATGCCATTCCCACGATGCAGGGAGGTGTGGAGACCATCAAACCCTACGTAGACGATTTCATAGAGTTTGCCTCCGACTGCGACCAGAACCCGTTTCTCGTCACCCGCATAGGCTGCGGCATAGCCGGCTTCACCGACGCCGAGATAGCACCGCTCTTCCGCGAAGCGCTCAAACTCTATAATGTCAGGCTGCCAGAATCTTTCGTGAGGATATTGCTCGATGAATAAGATATGAACACTCAGGGAATTTTCCGCCGATAAGCGTTAAAGATAAAAAAACGAAATGGAGATAAGGACTCAGAATCTTACAAGATACATCACTCCGCTGCGCGAGGGAGGTTCGCTCCCGGCGCTGGCAGAGGCAGACGATGGGTTTAAGTACGTCGTCAAGTTTCGCGGTGCCGGTCATCGTGAGAAGGCACTGATCGCCGATTTCATGGGCAGCGAGATAGCACGGGCGGCAGGCCTGAAGGTACCGGAGCAAGTATTTCTCAACCTCGACGAATACTTCGGGCAGGCCGAAGGCGATGAGGAAATACAGGATCTGCTTAAATGGAGCATCGGTCTCAACCTCGGCGTTCACTATCTGCAGGGAGCCATGACACTCGACCCCTACGCCATCGCTGTGGATGAAGACCTCGCTTCGAAAATAGTTTGGCTCGACACTTTCATCACGAATGTAGACCGCACGGTGAAAAACACCAATATGCTCTTATGGCACTCAGAGATATGGCTTATCGACCACGGAGCATCTTTCTATTTTCACCATGCATGGAGCGACTGGGAGAAAAGCGCCCTGACAATGTTTCCCTATATCAAGGATCATGCCCTGCTTCACAAGGCGACACGCCTGAAGGAGGCAGATGCCGCGATGCGGGCAAGGCTCACACCCGAAATATTATCAGGAATTGTGGATGGCATTCCTTCCGACTGGCTCCGCTGGGATGATGCTTCGGAAGAAGAGGGAGAGAAGCGTAGGGAAGTTTACAGGAATTTCCTCATGAATAGACTCAAGGAGGTGTATATAATAAAAG
>CAMWXO010000204.1 GCA_947178245.1 uncultured Porphyromonadaceae bacterium | reverse complement strand
TCGTGAACCCGGCTCTCCGAGCCTCCGATAAATTAGCTGCGCTCAAGCTAAAGCAAGTCTAAATTAAACGAAGTTCTCAATTCTCCATTCTCCATTCTCCATTCTCAATTAATTATCTCAGTTTCTCCAGATTGCGTGCAGCATTTACGTTGCCGGCAGCCTTCGCCTTCTCGAAATAGGCCTTTGCCTCTTCGTATTTTCCCTCGGCGGTGGCTATGATGCCGAGGAGGTTGTCGGTTTCCGGTGTGTCCTGACCTCTCGCTATCAGTTGCCTTGCACGCTCGTAGTCCTCACGCGCCATGGCTGCGCTCGCTGCGTTGGTGATGGCGATCTGGTCTCTCGGATAGTATTTCAGGGCCGTCTGCATCACGTTGTCGAAGTCTTCGCTGTCTTCCGGATAGAGTCGGGCCACTCGATACATCTGATTGAGCGACATCTTCTCCGGTGTGGACTTTATGACTTCCGCGAGGTCGTCGTCGGCAAGATTCTTCAGCTTCGTATGCACCACGAAGGTTGTGGCGCGGAGTTTCGGGAACCACTCCGGCAGTATGAAGCTTTTGTAGAGGGCCGCGTAGGGCGGTTCGGTCTTGAGAAGCCATTCCTTGCGATCCCACTGCTCCGGAGTGTAGGCCGGCTCGTCGATGAGGTTGAGAAGCTGGGTGCGCTGGCGTTCGGTGAGGCGGTCGCTGCTTACTACCATCTCGCGGAATTCCTTCCAGTTCTCGGGCACCGATGAGTAGGTCACCTTCTCCTGCGGCAGGTTGTAGCGCTGCGCGAGGTAGGCGGCGAGCGCCTTAGTGCGGCCGTCGGCGAGTTCCACGTTGTGGAGATAAGGCGACTCCGGCGAGGCGTAGCCACACAGTTCGATGCTCGATATCTCTACGTTGGGATCGGTGAGGGCGTATTTCACCGAGTCGTCTATCACCTTGATTTCGGCACGGTTGTCGATGCGCTGCCCGTTGCGGCATACGTATGGATCCACGTGGAGCTCGGTGCGGTCTACCTCAAACTGCACGCGCGCCTTGCCTTCGTGGTTGGTGATGGGAATTTCCTCCACTTCGGGTATGATCATGGCCCACATCATGTCTTTGATGGGATTGGTGAAGACAATGTAGGGCTTCGATATCTCCTCGGCGGCGCGCACTCCGCATCCGCAAGAGTCGAATACGAAAGTGACGTTGGTGTCTCTGCCACGCATCCACGCCTTTACAGGAATCCTTTCCGAATATGAAACGATCTGGTGGGTGCCGTTGAACCGGCGCACCTCCTTGCCTATCTCATGCTCCTTCATCTCCTTGAATCCGCGCAGCGCACCTCTCTCGTAGGAGACGTGCATATTGCGGCCGTTGACCAGCACGGAGGGGAGGGTGATGAAATGCTCGGGAGCTATGTCGCTCTCCGGAGTATCAAGAGAGGATTTCACTACGGGAGTTATGAATATCTGCTTGTTGGAGCCGAGTTTCAGATTGTCGAGCACGAGGTCGGCGCTGACGCTCAGGTAATCGGCGCCGACGTGAATATCGACGTTCTCGGTCTTGACCGTCTGCGCCATGGCGGTCATGATGCAGGCGGCGCTGAGGGCGAGACCCGCGAGTGACTTGATGATGGTTCTCATTGCAGTGCGGTAAGATTAGAATATGTATAATATGCTGAGGCCGAGTTTGGTGATTCCGGCGTAGTTTGATTCTCCCGACGCTATCTTAGCGCCGCATGTGTGGCAGGGGTAGCGGTCATACCATATATGGTTGTAGCCCACGCCGATCTCTGCCTCGAGGTTCCAGTGGCGTCCGAGTATCCACTGATAGCCGTAGGTGAAGCCTCCGCCCCCGAAGTAGCCCTGGCAGCGGGTGTCGCGCACGTCTTTGGCGATATCGTTGCCCGAGAAGAAGATGCCGGGCAGCGTGAGTGCGGCGTTGGAGGCGTTAAACTGTCCGCCCATAAGGTGGATGCCGAGGAAATGACCGTTGAATTTGGAGCAAGTCCACCAGCGCAGTTCCGGCATTGCCATCCAGTGCTTTGCCTTGCGCTCACCTTTCGACGAGTCGAATGTCCAGGGATTGAGGCCGTAGAAGATCTGGAAAGTGTTCTTTTTCCCCACTCCGAACTCGATGCCGAGGTTGGGAGTGGTGGTGGCGTCATAGAGCAGGTTGGTCTTCAGGGCAACATTGTTAGATGGCTGGCCTGCCATGCTGTCGGGGGCGACAAGCAGACAAATCAGTAGCAGAAGCGCTGTTGCGGCGCCGATTCCTGTGATGGATGGTAGTTTGCACTTTTTCAGCAATCGGAGCGGCGAGCCCGCCGCGGTTCCTGTAAAGCTGCATAGTCTTTCCGGCTTGTTAAGTTTCATGCTTATTTATTGGCAGTTGTTAGTCTTTGCGGATAACACCTATTTATAATATGCGCGTATTTGTAAGAAATAGTTCGCAAAATTAACTTAAATATCAGTCAAATGCAAGAGTTCGGGGAATGGGCGTGTTAATATTCGTTGCAAATATTATAATATTTGTGTCATCTGTGTATTTTTCTTGCTTTTAAGGACTTTGGGCGCTTTTTTAGTGGAGGATGAAGGGTTTGAAGATCGGCGAGCTGAAGCTCGCCGCGGTAAGTTCTTTTAATGCATAATTCATAATTCATAATTAAGTTCTTCTGAGAACTGAAAACTGACAACTCGATTAGCTTCGCTCAAGCTAAAGCAATTCTCAATTCTCCATTCTCAATTCTCAATTCTCAATTGAACTAAGTTCTAAATCAGAATCCGCCTCTCCGAGGCGATTTATTGATTTTTGCTTTTCCCCACGTTGAAACGT
>CAMWXO010000203.1 GCA_947178245.1 uncultured Porphyromonadaceae bacterium | reverse complement strand
ACACGGAAGAGCTTAATCACATGCGTGAGAGTCTGATAGAATGTAGCAAATGTGTTTTTGAAGGATATTCTTCGCTGGAGGACATGTATCAACGTGAAATAGTTCCTATGCTCAATGGCGAAAGAGAATTGCCCCAGGGTGGTATGGACTGGTACTTTGAGAGCCTCGCGTTATGTAAGATCGTAGCTCCTGAGAATTATCCTCGGCTAAAGGAAATACTGCTTCAACATGCGGAATATAGAATGCAGAGAAAAGAGCCGAATATGGAGATGTATTATCCTCGGCTTGATGAAATCCTGACATATTTGGAGAACTATGACTTTAAGGTGTAGCGCAGGATATTCCATCTGCCACTACTACACGAAGGACTATCTCGGCAACAACCGCGCTGTTGTAAGAAGCTCTACGGGAGCTAAAGGGGTGTGGTGTTGAGGGCGGCGAGGACGTCGGCGACTATGAAAGTGCTTCCTCCCACATACACCACATCGTTTCCGGCCGCATTCTCGCGTGCCGCCTCATACGCCGCCGCAGGATTGGGATAGACGTTCCCTATCAGTCCCGCTTCTCGGAGCTTCTCGGCAAGTGCCTCCGCAGCAAGCGCCCGTGGTATGGCGGCCTGAGTGATGTAGTATTCCGCATCATGGGGAAGCAGTCTGATAATGTCGTCGATAGCTTTGTCTGCCACGAATCCAATCACTATGTGTTTCTTGCCCCCAAGTGCCGATGCAGTGCACTCCAGTTGTTGCATCGTATAGGTTATTCCGGCCTCGTTATGGCCTGTGTCGCATATCGACAATGGTGAGTCTCCAATCTTCATCCATCTTCCGGCAAGTCCGGTTGTCTCGCATACGCGGGCCATGCCGTCAGCGGCTGCTTCGTCGCTGATTTCGATGCCGATCCTGCGCATCTCGACTAATGCCGTGAGTACGGTGTTGATGTTTTTTTTCTGATAGTCTCCGCCGAGTCCGCAGTAGAAGTCTCCGCCTGCCACCGGGCTCTTGCATGCAAGTCCGCCCCGCGGGTCGGGTTTGCACGACTGCAGCGGCCGGATGTCTTCTGCGAAGAGAATGGTGGTGCCCGCTTCGCTCGCCTTCATCTCAAACACCTCGCGCACCTCTTCCGATGCCTCGCCTACCACTGCCGGCACTCCGGGCTTGATGATGCCGGCTTTCTCCGCTGCAATTTCAGCCAAAGTGCTTCCGAGAAACTGCGTATGGTCTTTCGAGATGTTGGTGATCACACTCAATTCCGGTGTTATGATATTGGTTGAGTCAAGTCGGCCGCCCATCCCAACCTCGATCACTGCAAAGTCTACGCGTTTCTTCGCAAACCAGTCGAATGCCATCATCATCGTCAGTTCAAAAAAACTTGGATGCCCTTCATATCCGCATTTCCTGAATCTTTCCACAAAGTCGATCACGTCCTTCTCGGGAATCATCTCGCCATCGATGCGCATACGCTCGCGGAAATCGACGAGATGAGGTGAAGTGTAGAGACCGGTGCGGTATCCGGCGCTCTGAAGCATGGCGGCCAGCAGATGGCTCGTGCTTCCTTTCCCGTTGGTGCCGGCCACGTGGATGCTTCTGAATTTTGTGTGAGGGTGTCCGAAGTGTGCGTCGAGTTGCTCACTGGTCTGAAGTCCGGGCTTGTAGGCTGCCGCTCCTGTTCTTGAGAACATGGGCAGCTGCTGATATAGCCATTCGAGGGTCTCTTTATATGATGTCATTGTGCTTAACGAGTTTATAAGGTTGAAGTTATCAGTAATATAGCAGGAATCCCACCACACCCATGAGGCATATCACGAAGATGGGGTGCAGCCCGAGTTTTTTCCCTTTGAAAGGAATCTTGAAATAGACGAGGCAGAATGAAACCGCACAGATTGCTATGCTGCATACGAGAGTGCGGGTCTCGTGGTCGGGCGCGAAGTTGGGCCAATTCATCAGCATGATGGCTGCCGATGCTATCAGGCCCACCACAACAGGACGCAGCCCTGCGAAAATGGCTTTGATGGCTCCGCTCTGGTTGTGTTTCCTGATGAAGTGTGAGGCTTTTATCACGAGGATGAATGATGGAATCGTCACTGCAAGAGTGCAGAGAATACTGCCTAATATTCCCCAAAGGGGAGAGGATAATTCCGGAACCTGATTGCCCGGGGCTACATAGCCGATATATGTGGCCGAGTTTATCCCGATGGGGCCCGGTGTCATCTGAGAGATAGCCACTATGTCGGTAAACATCTGTTCGGAGATCCATCCGGGGCCTACTACCGACCGCTCCACGAGCGAAAGCATGGCGTAGCCTCCTCCGAAGCCGAAGAGTCCTATCTTAAGATAGGCCCATATCATTTTAAGATAAATGCTCATATATAGTAATTGAGAATTGGATATTTTTTTAATTGAGAATTGAGAATTGAGAATTGAGAATTGGGAATTTAGAATTAAAATCAAGTTGCTTACTGATTGGCCAGTTTCTTTCGGGTGTAGGCCCAGTGTGCATAGCCGCCTATGGCTCCGAGCGCAATCCATGTGATTGGGTTGGAGATGAGTCCCATATCGAGAGAAATCATTAGGGCTGTAATCGCCGGAATCCATATAGTGCTGAGCCGTAGCTTGGCGGCTTTAGCAGTGGTGATGACCGGAGCTATGATGAGGGCCACCACGCAGGGGCGTATTCCCATGAAGATGCTGCTGAGCAGGTGGCTGCTCTTGATGGTCTCGGGAGTGAGGAAGATCGCTATGGCGAGTATTATGAGGAAAGAGGGGAGGATCGTGCCGGCAGCCGCCACCATTCCGCCTTTCACGCCTTTCAGCCTGTCGCCTATGGA
>CAMWXO010000202.1 GCA_947178245.1 uncultured Porphyromonadaceae bacterium | reverse complement strand
TCATTTCTCTGCAAAATTAGCAAAAAACGGGGAATTTTGTTAATTTTGTAACATGAAAATTGAATCAGCCCTCTATCTTGTGCCTGTCCCGATCAGTCAGGGCCCCGTTTCCGACACCATTCCGGCGGGTAATGTCGAATTGCTGAAGCAGCTCCGCCACTTCATTGTGGAGAATGTGAGGACTGCTCGCCGCTATCTGAAACATCTCGATCCGGCGTTCCCGATAGGGGAGTGCACTTTCTCGGTTCTCGACCGCCACACTCCTCCTGAAGAAGTAAGCGGTATGCTCGCTCCTCTCAGGGAGGGCGTGCCTATGGGTGTCATGAGCGAAGCGGGCTGCCCCGGTGTGGCCGATCCGGGGAGCCATCCCGTGGAGATAGCCCAGAGAGAGCATCTCAGGGTGATTCCGCTCGTGGGGCCGAGCAGCATCCTGCTTGCCCTGATGGGCTCAGGCTTCAATGGCCAGGGCTTCTCTTTCCATGGGTATCTTCCCATTGGCGACGCTGAGAGGAAAAAAGCCATTCAGCGGTTTGAGTCAGAATCAGCCGCGCGACATCTGACCCAGATTTTCATAGAGACGCCCTACCGCAACAACAGGCTCGTGAAGTTGCTCGCCGAGACGCTTTCGCCGCGCACGATGCTCTGCGTGGCATGTGATCTCACCGACTCCGTGAATGAAGAGATAATCACCCTCCCGGCCGCGCAGTGGGGAAAGATGAAATATGATTTTGACAAGCGCCCCGCGATATTCCTTGTCTATGCAGGTGCTAAAGGCGGCGACACACGCCGATATGAAAGAAAATGAGCAAGAAGATTATATTCGATGATCAGCCCGGCCTCCCCTTCGATGAATGGAAAAATCCATACGAAGCCGCCGATGATCCCTTCACAGCCCTCAGGACGCCCAACCCGCTCTATTACTGCTCGTTTGGCAGCGGCTCGAGCGGCAACAGCTGCTATATAGGCTCGCAGAAGGGGGGTATGCTTATCGATGTGGGAGTCAAACCCGAAGACATAGAGCGCGGCCTCGCCTCCAATGGTGTGGACATGAAGCACGTGAAAGGAGTGCTGCTCACCCACGACCACGGCGACCACGTGAAATATGTCTACTCGCTGCTGCGCAATCACAAGCATCTTAAACTTTTCTGCACCAACAGAGTGCTCAACGGAATCCTGCGCAAGCATTCCATATCGAGAAGGATAAGGGAATATCATATTCCGATCTTCAAGGAGATTCCGTTCAAGTTGCTTGATTTCGAGATTACGGCCTTCGAGGTGAGTCACGACGGATCCGATAACATGGGATTCTCTATCGAATTCGACGGCAGCCGCTTCGTGGTTGCCACCGACCTCGGCGAGATAGGTGAACGCGCCGATTTCTATATCCGGCGGGCCACATATCTCATGATCGAGGCCAACTACGACGAGCGAATGCTGCGTATGGGCCACTATCCCGAATATCTCAAGGCGCGCATCATGGGGCCCAAAGGGCATCTTGACAATGCCGTCACAGCCTCGTATCTCTCTGAAGTGGTGTCGTCTGAAATGACCTATATCTTCCTTTGCCATCTCTCTAAAGACAATAATACCCCCGCCATCGCGCTCAAGACGGTCAGGGATGCGCTCGAAAGGCGCGGCCTGAAGGTGGGCAACGCCATGGAGACGCTTGAAGACCGTCAGGCCGACGTGCAGCTGGCCGCGTTGCCCAGGTTCGACATGACGAGGTGGTTTGTATTCAGAAAATAAGAGGATTTATAATATGACAGATAATTCTCAGACTCTCAGGGCTTCATATCATACCCTCGGATGCAGGCTTAACTTCTCGGAGACCTCCGCCATCGGGATGCAGCTCGCCAAGAGGGGAATAGTGAAGGCTGCGCCTGACGAGCGCCCCGATATTGTGGTGATCAACACTTGCTCCGTGACGGAAGTGGCCGATAAGAAGGGACGCAGTCTCATCAGGCGCCTCCGCAACAGATGGCCCGATGCCACACTCGTGGTCACCGGATGCTACGCTCAGCTGAAACCGCAGGAGGTAGCTGCCATCGAGGGAGTGGATATAGTGCTGGGTAACGATGAAAAACTGAAGATTGCCGAATTTCTCGAGGAGTGGGAGGCCAACAGGCGCAAGCAGGTGGCCGTGCATGATTTCCTCGACATCAGGGAATTCAGGGGTGCATGTGAGCGGGGCGACCGCACACGCTACTGGCTGAAGGTGCAGGACGGCTGCGATTATTTCTGCACATACTGCACGATTCCGTTCGCCCGGGGCAGAAGCCGCTCGGGAAGCATTGCCTCGCTCGTAGATGAGGCCCGCAAGGCAGCCGCCGAGGGCGGCAAGGAGATAGTGCTTACGGGTGTGAATGTGGGATGCTTCGGAAAAGATACGGGCGAAAGTTTCCTCGAGCTCTTGAAGCGTCTCGACGATGTGGAGGGAATCGAGCGTTATCGTATATCGAGTATCGAGCCAAATCTTCTGACCGAGGAGATACTGCGCTGGATCGCCACCGGGAGCAGGGCCTTCATGCCGGGCTTCCATATTCCGCTGCAGTCAGGCTCAGATGAGGTGCTGAGGCTCATGAACCGCCGCTACCGCACCGGGCTTTTCGCCGACCGCATAGCCATGATACGCGATCTCATGCCTGATGCCTTCATAGGAATCGACATAATAGCCGGCGCAAGAGGGGAAACCGCTGCCGAGTGGGAGAAAAGTCTTGAGTTCGTCTCCGCGCTCGACGTCAGCCGCCTGCATGTCTTCCCATATTCCGAGCGTCCCGGCACTAAGGCTATCGCCATAAGCTTCAGCGTGGAGGCTGCCGAGAAGCACAGA
>CAMWXO010000201.1 GCA_947178245.1 uncultured Porphyromonadaceae bacterium | reverse complement strand
GAATGAATGCTGCGGATATGCTTTCTGTAGTTCGGTGAGCGTAAGCCATGAGTAAGACGGCCTGGGCAGGTTGAACTCGAAGTCAGAAACCTCAATGCCTGTGATATCCTCCACAGCAATACGCGCCATCTCCAGCCGCTGCGTATCAGACGCCACCGGGCCATGCAGCTTTAGGGGATTGCGCGGAGACACCATCAGCCATACCGCGTCGAGCCCCGCATGGTGCAGGGCATAGCGGGCGAGATTTATATGTCCGTTGTGAATGGGATCAAATGATCCGCCGAAGATGCCGATGTTCACTGGATGAGGTTTAAAGGGTTTATGAAGTTTAAGAGGTTTAAAGGGATTGATATTCAGTTGTCACAGATAAGATTTCAACGAGAAACGGAAAAGACTACAACTCTCAACTTCAATCTAACTAAACTTCCTAAACTCCTTAAACTTTTAAACTAATAGATATCAGCCTTTCTTTCTCACTGAATAGCCGAAATGGCCGATAAGATTGCCAAGTTCAAAATACTGTCCGTGGCTATAGACGAGCATTCCCGCCTTTTCCAGTTCAAGTTTACCGGTTTCGGGGTTAATCCATCGTGAGTCAGCCCTTACATTGAGCACATCGGCGAGAAACATGTCATGAGTGCCGAGCCGCGTTATGCTTTTCACACGGCATTCGATACTCACGGGTGATTCCTCGATAGTAGGCGACTTCACCATCTCGCCCGGCAGAGGATGCAGACCGGTCTCCTTCCACTTGTCGAAGTCACGCCCGGAGCGGACACCAGCCCAGTCGGTAGCGCGGGCCATGTCAGAAGTGGTGAGATTAATGGTGAATTCCATGTATTTCTCAAGAAGCGGATAGGAATATCTGCCGGGACGCACCGATATATAACACATAGCGGGGTCGGAACATACAGTTCCGACCCACGCCACAGTCAGCATATTCCACTCTCCGGGGTCAGCGCCACAGGTGACGATGACCGCCGGGAGAGGATATATCATGGTTCCCGGTCGCCAGGAAACTTTCATATTCTTACACGTTGAGATCCTTGAGCACCTGATCGATATGGGCGTCGGCTTTCTTCACCACTTCCTCATACTGATCCTTGTCGGCGAGATCCTCGCGCACTTCCACGTAGAACTTGATCTTAGGCTCTGTGCCTGACGGACGAATCGACACCTTATCGCCGGCTTCAGTGAAGAACTGCAGCACGTTGCTCGTGGTGGGGAAGTCCATCTTAGTGATTTCACCGGTCTTGAGGTTCTTGCAGTTGAGGTCGAGATAGTCCTTGACCATCACCACATCACTGCCGGCGATCTGCTTGGGAGGATTCTCGCGGAAATTCTTCATCATCGCCACGATCTCCTCGGCACCGCTCTTTCCGGGGCGCACTACGCTCACACCACGCTCGCGGCTGAATCCGATCTCGAAATAGATCTGCTTCAGAAGTTGATAGAGATCCATACCCTTGTCGGCAGCCCATGCGGCGATCTCACACATCAGAGGCACAGCCGAGATAGAGTCCTTATCACGCACGAAAGTCTCGGCCAGGAAGCCGTAGCTTTCCTCACCACCGCCGAGATAGCGGCCGGTGCCTTCCTGCTCGCGCATCACGTTAGCGATCCACTTGAACCCGGTGAAGACATCAAACATCCTGACGTTGTTCTTGTCGGCGATACGCTTCACTGCCTCTGTGGAAACGATAGTCTTCACAACATATTCATTACCTTTCATGAGACCGAGCTCGTTGTTGCGGGTCATGAGGTAGTAAAGGAAGATCATAAGTATCTGGTTGCCGTTGACGAGCTGGTATTCACCATTACTGTCGCGCACCACGAGGCCCACGCGGTCGGCATCCGGGTCGGACGCGAGCACGAGGCTTGCACCCACTTCCTTAGCCTTTGCGATACCCATGGCCATAGCCTCCGGGTTTTCAGGATTGGGAGACACAACAGTGGGGAAATCACCTGACTGGACATCCTGCTCGGGCACATGGATCACATTCTTGAAGCCCCACATGTCGAGGGCATCGAACATCAGCATCGAGCCCGTGCCGTGGATAGGAGTATAGACGATCTTCATGTCGGCATGGCGCTTGTCTGCCTCGGGAGAAAGCGAGAGTGCATGTATTTCCTTCAGATAAGGCTCGTCTACATCCTTGCCAATAATCTGGATAAGGTCTTTGTTGGGAGTGAACTTGATCTGGTCTACTGATGTGATCTTATTTACGTATGCGATAGTCTCCACGTCGTGGGGAGCGATCATCTGCGCTCCGTCGCTCCAATAAGCCTTGTAGCCGTTGTATTCTTTCGGGTTATGGCTCGCAGTCACCATCACACCGCTCTGGCAACCGAGATGACGTATGGCGTAGCTGACTTCGGGAGTAGGACGGCAAGCATCGAAAAGATACACCTTTATGCCGTTGGCTGAGAAAATGTCGGCAGCGAGCTCGGCAAATTTCCTGGAATTATTCCTGACGTCGTGGCCGATCGCCACAGAAATCTGCGGAAGATCCTTGAAGCAGTCTTTCAGATAATTGGCAAGGCCCTGGGTGGCTGCGCCCACCGTGTAGATATTCATGCGGTTTGAGCCGGGGCCCATGATGCCGCGCAGTCCGCCAGTGCCGAATTCGAGATCTTTATAGAAAGCCTCTATGAGATCGGTCTTATCCTCAGCGTCAAGGAGTTGCTTCACTGCGGCGCGGGTCTCTTCATCGTATTGCGGTCCAAGCCATTTTTCGGCTTTGGCCACTACGGTCTTCATCAATTCGTCGTTTTCCATTTATAGATATTATTTTGGGTTACACCTGAAGAGAGACAAACATGTCTCTGCTGAAACTAA
>CAMWXO010000200.1 GCA_947178245.1 uncultured Porphyromonadaceae bacterium | reverse complement strand
CTGAATTCGACAAACTATAAGATAGAATAAATGAGCAATTATTATAAGGAATAAGGCAACAGTATTGAGCCTTCACCCAATACAGTAAAACCACTAACGCACAAAACACTTATTACTGACACCTCCGGCAGAGCTTTATCTCTGCCGGAGACTCCTTCTTTATATCCTATTTATAATGAAATATGCGAAAAAGGGGTGAGGGCGCGTTAAACCTTTGAGGCATATTCTTGTCTCATATAATGAGCAGATGAAAAATATCTGCAATACTATCATATAACATTATATTTCACCCGATTAAGACACCACACCCATATATGAAGACCGAGAACAGCATACTTGAAAAAGCCGGACACGAAACCGGCTACAAGGTGCCGGAGAATTATTTTGACAACGTAAGGAAGAAAATAATTTCCGAACTTCCGGAATATCCTGTGGAAAAGCAGGAGAAGATTTCCACGTGGACCCGAATCAAGCCGTATCTATACATGGCCGCGATGTTTGCCGGAATATGGTGCATGATGAAGATGTTTCATACCATAACATCTTCCGACCTCAATTTCGACAATCCGCCGGAAGCGGTGGTGATGGCGATGGCCTCGGCCGACCATCACGACTGGATACCTGCGGGAACGGACAATTCGGAAATGTATCTCATGGAAGACGATGTCTGCTCTGAATATTCCGATATCGAGGATTTCAAGCGCGACTTCAACCAGACCGGCATCTGACACGATGTGTAACAATCTCTTATAACCCGAAACAATCATTCTCATAAATGAAAAGATACATCACACTATTGCTCTCATTCCTCTTCGTCATAGCCGCTGCTGAGGCTCAGAATTCCTCGCAGACCGACAAAAAGAAGATGATGGAAGACCTTGAGAAATTCAAGATTGATTTTATCACGAAAGAGATGAACCTTTCTGAAAAAGAAAAGGCCGAATTCATTCCTATATATAAGGAGTACTCGCAGGAGCGCCGCAAGGCGGGAGCCGAGGCCTGGAAGCTGGAGCGGGAACTTCAGAAAAAGAAAGACGCCTCGCCTGAAGACTACAAGCGGCTGGCCGACCTGCAGCGCAAGGCCCGCGAGAAAGACAACACCATCACGACGCAATATGACGCGAAGTTTGAAAAGATCCTTAATGCCAAACAGATTTATCTGATGCACAAGGCTGAGGAAAAGTTCTTTGACAAGATGAAGGAAATGAGAAAGAAACATGGCGACAAGTCCCAAAAAGAGGCGGGAAAAGGCCATAAACGCGCCGAGCGGCAGAAAGCGAAAGGAAAGCCCTGTGCCGAGGCGCCTCTGCCGGAATGCGCTCTACTTTGACAATAACTATTATGGAACACAAAACTATATCTTATGAATAAAAATCTATCAGCAGCAGTTGCCGTGGTGGCAACTGCTGTGTTTTTTTTCATTCTCAATATCTTGACCGCAACGTCTATGTATTCAGCATCAAAACCCGCCGCCTCCACGATACCGGATTTCGCCTATCCCAAGAAAGTGGCGGAGGTTGCCGGCAAAAATCTCGATTCTTCGATAGCAGCGGGGAAATGGCCTGAAGCGGTGAAAGCCCTCGTGGAAAAAGTGACCGCTGAAAATCTCGTGAGCGCTTCCGACCAGGCCGGGCATCTTGCGGAAATAGACAGCGTGTGCGAGATCGCTCCCGATCGCTGGAAACCGGCGTTCTTGCTGCTCAAAGGCAATTTGCTCGCCCGCATTTATGAGAGCAACCGCCGGAGGGCCGACGGACGCACACTGCCCATAGATTCAGTGCCTGAAAATCCGCTTGAATGGAGCAAGGACATATTCGCCTCGAAAATAGCCGGCATCTGCACGAGCGTGCTTGCCGACAATCTGAATGCAGGGCGACCGCTGAAGGAGTGGGAGGCGTTTCTGAAAGACACCGCCTTCGCAATGGAATGCAACATGACGGTAGATGAATTCGAGGCCGCGCAATGCAGCAGTATGGCAGCCCTGTTCGCCACCGACGAGATGACCGATGTGATTCCTTTCTTCAAAAACGACACTCCGCCGGCCACTCCGGTGGCGAGATGCGGCGAACTGCGCAAGCAGGCTGACGCGCGCCTTTCGGAACTGGCGTCGAAATCTGATCAGAACCTTCTTCTCGCCTACTCCCTGATGCATGCGGTCGAGGCTCTGCCTTATTCCATGCAAATGCCCGCCGCCATCGATGCCTACAAAAAAGTGAAAGGAACGGAGGGAGAGCAAATTATCCTTATCGACCTGAGAAGATATATCCCGACTTCGATTGAGGAGACAACCTACAACGCGCTTCCTTTGATGACGATGGAGGAATATGTGGATGCGATGCGGAAATCTATCGCAGCTTTCCCCAAAGGAAGATATTCCAACGGAGTGAGAAATACGCTCAACGATCTCACTGAGCCATCGGCTCGCGTCAGCTATAATCAGCAGTATCTCACGACCGACACGATAAAGATGAGGGCCACACTCTCAAACTGCAACGAATCATGGATACTGATATATGACTATTCCCGATATGCCGACACCGTCAATCCTCCCAAGTCGAGTGTAGTGGCGAACAATTGTCCGCTCGTGAAGCCGGTAAAAATATCTGCCGACGGGACTGTTCCTTTCAGCAAGACCGTAAATGCAGAAGTCGGAGCGCTGAGAGCGGGCACATACGTGGCGATTCCGAGCGCTTCGCCGAATAAAGCCGGTATCTATGCCAACGAAGCCCGTAACTCCTGGAGGGAACCCTTCACAGTGAGCGACATCAGCGTGCTCACCCTGCAATGCCCTGACAATTCGACGAAAGTGTTTGTAGTGTCAGCAGTCAATGGTAAACCAATCAAGGG
>CAMWXO010000199.1 GCA_947178245.1 uncultured Porphyromonadaceae bacterium | reverse complement strand
CCACGATCGCCCTCTTCTCCCTCATCATCTTGAGGAAATCGGTGGCGCCCATGGGAGGCTCGCCGAAATATTTGCGCTTGGCATTGACTGCTGCACGCATGAAATTCACCATCGAGACGCCCGGAATCTCCACCGGATACTGAAACCCGAGAAAAAGCCCCTCATGGCTTCTGACGTCGGGAGTCATTGCGAGAAGGTCTTTGCCCCGAAAAGTGACCTGTCCGGAAGTGACGGTATAGGCGGGATTGCCGGCAAGCACCATGGAAAGGGTTGATTTTCCAGAACCGTTGGGCCCCATCACGGCATGAACCTCGCCGGGCTTGACCTCAAGGTTTATGCCGCGAAGTATTTCCTTACCGTCGATTTCTGCATGAAGGTCTCTTACTGAAAGCATATCTGTTGATTTTATTAGAATTTTCTGTTAATTAGAATCCCGTCAGCTGATTTTCTTCGCTTCCCAGAGCTGCACCTGAAGGATATATTCATCGGCCGACATGAAGCCGAGCACAGCCGGCGCGAGCCTGATTACCGCATCCACCAGATTGCCGTCGTCGTGGCGCGCACAGTGCATGAGCGGAGTCTGCGAGGGGCGGCAGATGGCAAGGTCGAAAAGGAGCGACAGGAATATAAGGTATTTCAATATTGAAAACATCGCACCGGCAAGAGAGTTCACTATCCCCGCAGGGATGAGTCCCAGCACGACGTTAATGACCGAGGCGAGCATGGAAAAAAGAAATATCAAGGCGCTCCACACCAGTCCGTAGGCAAGCACCGAGAAGAAAAATGTCTTGGCCACCGGATCGCAGATGAGAGGCATCCAGCCCATGAGCCACGCCGCGAAATCGGGCCCCACGGCGCGCGCCGCGACGATTCCGAACATGAATCCGATAATGCCCGAGGTCTGGCGGATGAGCCCTTTATGAAACCCTCTCACCATTCCGGTGAGGGCCACGGCTATCACTAAAATATGATATATCGCTTCTCCCATAATCAAATGCAAAATTAATAAAAATTTCGGAAAAAATCCTTATTTTTCGGCACCGGCATTTGGATTCAACATAAAATATTATTAATTTTGTAGAGAGAATGAAGATACTGGCCGACATCAACACCCGCAAGAACGATATTATCATCTTCCTCTGCTTCGTGGCAGCCGCCGTGCTACTTGCATGGGCAGCCCGGGCTGCGTGGGTGAGTATCAGCACGACTCCGCCGCAGATCGATCCGGAGCGCTATCCGGTGCAAGGTATCGACATCTCAAGCCACAACGGCACTCCCGATTTCAGGAAAGCCGCCTCCGACGGAGTTGAATTCGTATGGATGAAGGCCACCGAGGGGGCAACATTCCGCGACAAGAAATTCAGCGAGAATCATCATCAGGCCGGAGCCGCCGGGCTGAAGCGTGGCGCCTACCACTTCTTCAGGTTTGACAAAGACGGAGTGGAGCAGGCCATCAATCTTCTTGAAGCCATCGGCAACCGTAATCTCGAGATGGGACTGGCCATCGACGTGGAGTCGTCGGGCAATCCCGAGGGCATTCCGGAAGACGATATCAGGGAACGCCTTGCTGCAATGGTGGATTATCTCAACCTCCGCGGCATAGCCCCCACCCTCTACTGCAACAAGAAAGACTATTTCCAATATATGGAGGACTCGTTTCCGGGACACTACCTGTGGGTTTGCTCCCTTTCCGAAGAGCCTTCGCTCGGGGCCTGCACCTTCTGGCAGTTCAGCCACAAGGGAACCGTGAAAGGCATCGAGGGCGAAGTGGACATGAACGTCTTCGGAGGCTCCAGACATGAATGGGAAGACTTTATCAACGCGCAACAATATCAGTCAGCAAAATACGTTAATTAAACGTGAGACAATACAACATACTATCCGGAACATATATCTGCAGAGGGCTTGCGGCGTGGATCGCGGCCGCTCTGCTCATGTTCATTCACCCGGATATCAAGGCCGCCTCATACAGTGAGAAATCGATGCTGGCCGAGGGTAACTGGGTGAAGGTGAATGTAACTACCCGCGGGCTGCAGACCCTAAGCCGCCAGACCCTGCGCAACTTCGGATTTTCAGATCCGGCGAAGGTCTATGTCTACGGATATGGCGGCCGCATGATATCCGAGACTCTATCTTCAGATCATCCGGACGACCTGCCGCCCGTGCCGGTGATGCGAGGCAGCGACGGAAGCATCAGTTTCTATGCCACCGACAACATGACACTCCGAGCCTCCACCACAAAAGGGGGCATGGAATTCGATCATGTCATCAATCCCTACAGCGAGGACTCGTATTATTTCATCAGCGACAGGACTCCCTCGACCGAAGCAGAAGCCATCGATCTCAGCGACACGGCCGGGATGAAAGCGGCTACCACAGCCCAGCATCTACTCGTGCATGAAAAAGACCTCATGCAGTGCGCCACATCGGGGCGCGATTATCTCGGCGAGGACTTCAGGAGCACAAAAGCACAGACATTCAATTTCGACCTTGCCGACAATGCCGCCGACAACGTGAAGATTCGTGTCAGATTCGGGGCTAATGCCACAGCCGAGAGCAGCTTCATGGTGAGCGCCAACGGCGAGCGGCTTCCCGCCACGAGCAGCGACAAGATATCGCGTGTGACGTCAAGCTCGCAATATTACTGCGTAGCCACGAGTCTCAAGAATGCTTCCGTGGCCGGCAATTCCCTTGCAGTTGGGATAGAATACTCGCAGGCCGGCGTCGTCAGCACCGCCCGCCTCGACTGGATAGAAGTGGAATACACACGGCAACTCTCGATGCGTGATTCTCAGCTTCTCTTCCATGTGAATCCCACCGCCCCCACCGCCTACAGCATAAGCGGCGTGGGGAGCGATGCCATAGTGTGGGACGTGACCAGAC
>CAMWXO010000198.1 GCA_947178245.1 uncultured Porphyromonadaceae bacterium | reverse complement strand
GACATGAAGTTATTAGAAGGAAAGACAGCCCTCGTCACCGGAGCTGCCCGTGGCATAGGCAAGGCCCTCGCCCTTAAATTTGCAGAGGCAGGTGCCAACGTTGCATTCACAGACCTCGTAATAGATGAGAACGGCAAGAAAACCGAAGAAGAGATAGCCGCCTACGGCGTGAAAGCTAAAGGCTATGCCTCCAACGCCGCTGATTTCGCCCAGACTGAAGAAGTGGTCAATAAGATAAAGGAAGACTTCGGCAGCATCGACATTCTCGTGAACAATGCCGGAATCACCAAAGACGGCCTGATGATGCGCATGAGCGAGGCCCAGTGGGACGCCGTGATAGCAGTGAACCTGAAATCCGCTTTCAACTTCATCCATGCCGTGCTTCCCATCATGATGCGCCAGCGCAGCGGCTCCATCATCAACATGGCGTCGGTGGTAGGCGTTCACGGCAATGCCGGTCAGGCCAACTACGCCGCATCTAAAGCCGGCCTCATCGCGCTCGCCAAGAGCATAGCTCAGGAAGTGGGCAGCCGCGGCATCCGCGCCAACGCCATCGCTCCCGGATTTATCGAGACAGCCATGACCGCTGCCCTTCCTGAAGAAGTGCGCGCCGACTGGTGCAAGAAGATTCCCCTGCGTCGCGGAGGCCAGGTTGACGACATCGCAAACGTGGCCCTCTTCCTCGCCAGCGACATGTCGAGCTATGTCACAGGCCAGGTGATACAGGTAGACGGCGGCATGAACATGTAAGCCATACGCTACAAGATGAAATATGCAATCATAGTCGCCGGAGGGGTCGGAAGCCGCTCCGGCGATTCTCTTCCGAAGCAGTTTCACGAGATAGCCGGCAAGCCCATGCTCTGGTGGACGCTTCGCGCCTTTCATGAGGAAGATCAGGATACACACCTTATCGTGGTGATGCACCCTGACTATATCGCCCACTGGAAAGAAATATGCGGCGAAGACTGCACACCTCACACCGTGACTCCCGGCGGAGCCACACGCTCAGAGTCTGTGTTGGCCGGGCTGCGGCTGATACCCGACGGGGATGAGGGGCTTGTGGCCGTGCATGACGCGGCGCGCCCGCTCGTAAGCCGCCGGCTGATTAGCGACGGGTGGAACTATGCCGCCATCCACAAGGCCGCCCTTCCGGGCGTAGCCGTGGCCGATTCCCTGCGAAAAGGCCCGAGGGCCGACAGCATTCCCGTTGACCGCTCCGAATACTTCGCGGTGCAGACGCCGCAGGTGTTCGACAAGAATCTGCTTAAAGCAGGCTATTCCCACTTCTGCCGCGACGGGGAGAACATCGACTTTTCTGACGATGCCACGCTCATGCAGCGATATGGAGTCAAGCCCTACGCCTACGAAGGCGATCCGCGCAACATTAAGGTGACATATCCGGGAGATTTCCTGATAGCCGAAGAAATATTGAAAGAAAGATGACACCGGTCTACGAAGACAATCACATAATAATCGTCAGGAAAGAAGCAGGCGAGATAGTGCAGGGAGACAAGTCAGGCGACGAACCGCTAAGCGAGATCGTGAAGCGGTATCTCAAGGAGAAATACCACAAGCCCGGCAACGTATTCTGCGGAGTGGTGCACCGTATAGACCGCCCCGTGGCCGGACTGGTCATCTTCGCAAAGACCTCGAAGGCCCTCGCCCGCCTCAACGCGATGCTGCAGGCCGGAGAAATCCATAAGACTTACTGGGCCCTTGTGGAAGGGAAGCGCGATGAGGCCGAAGACGAGATCGAGTCTTGGCTTCTTTCCGACGGACGCCTCAACAAGACCAGGATCGTGGATAAGAACGTGCCGGGAGCGAAACTGTCGCGTTTGCGCTACCGCACCATCGCCGTCGGCGACCGCTACACGCTGCTTGAAGTCACCCTGCTCACCGGAAGGAAACATCAGATCCGCGCCCAGCTTGCCGGCACCGGAACGCCTATAAAAGGAGATCTCAAGTATGGTGCGAGGCGATCGAATCCCGGTGGAGGCATATCCCTGCTTGCAAAGCGCATCGAATTCATCCACCCCGTCAGCAAAGAGCCCGTAGTGGTCGAGACCGAACCTCTCCCCGAGATGAATTTGGTGATGTGAAAAGATTTTATTAACTTTGTGGAGTTATCACTAATTCAGCATCATTCAAGTGGCACTAAAGACGAGAGAAAGATTCATCGAGGTGGCTCGGCAACTTTTCGCAAGAAAAGGGGTTGAGAACACCACCATGAACGATATCGCGTCCGCTTCTGAGAAAGGGCGTCGCACTATCTACACTTATTTCAAAAGCAAGCGCGACATCTACAACGCAGTGATCGAACGCGAGACCGACATAGCCCTGTCACAGTTGCGCACGATTGCCGCCAAACCCATACCCGCTGACGTGAAGATCATAGAGTATATCGAAGCTCATTTCGAGACCATGCAGCAGGTGGTCTCGCGCAATGGCTCTCTCAGGGCTTGGTTTTTCCGAGATGTCAGGAAGGTAGACCGAGCCCGGAAGATAGTAAGCAGGAAAGAGACCATCCTGCTCCAGCAGATTCTGAAGGAAGGAGTGGAAGAAGGTATTTTCGAGATCGAGAATATCGGGCGCACTGCGCTCGTCATCACAAAGACGCTGCAGGGCCTCGACGTGCCATATATCAAAGACGACATGGCAGAATCCGGAGCCGACAAAGATGACCTGTGCAGCACTCTGGTGGCAATTCTGCTACAAGGTCTTCGCAAGCGAGTCTGAATTTTAAAACTGAAACACAACATAATACCTGCGTACAAGATTCTTGTTAAGATTTTTTAACACACAAACTATTGACAAACGCTCAAAAATGTTGTAATTTTGTATTCGCAATCACACCGCGGGATGGAGCAGTGGTAGCTCGTTGGGCTCATAACCCA
>CAMWXO010000197.1 GCA_947178245.1 uncultured Porphyromonadaceae bacterium | reverse complement strand
CTTCAGAGGCATCAGGGGCAGCATCAGGCCCTCGAGTCGATGCTTGCCGAAATGTATGGCAAGGAAATACTTTTGATGAACTCCGGCTATCACGCAAATGCCGGGGCATTGTCGGCCTTATCCGTGAAAGGCACCCTCATAGTCAGCGATAAACTCTCTCACGCCTCGATGATCGACGGAATCCGGCTCGGTGCCGGTGATAGCGTCCGCTTTGCCCACAACGACATGGATATGCTGCGGAGGATTCTGAAGAAGAAGGCTTCCTCATACGACACCGTGATAGTGGCCACGGAGTCTGTCTTCAGCATGGACGGCGACTTCGTTCCCCTGCATGAATTGACGGCTATAAAGAAAGAATTCCCCAATGTGCTGCTCTATGTGGATGAAGCGCATGCCTTCGGCGTCTTCGGCGAGCGAGGGCTCGGACTTGCCGAAGCTATGGAGGTTGCGGCCGACATTGATGTGCTGATCGTGACGCTCGGCAAGGCAGCCGCCGGCTTCGGGGCATTCATCGCCACTTCGCCCTTACTGCGCTCCTATCTCCTTAACTCGGCACGGAGCTTTATCTTTTCCACTGCGTTGCCTCCGGCTGTAGCGGCTTGGGATATGTTGATGATAGAGAAACTTTGCGGCATGAAGGCCGAGAGGGAGCATCTGCAGAAGCTGGCCGAATGGTTTCGAGGGGAACTGTCGCTGCTGACCGGCTCGGAGTGCGAGAGCCGTAGCCAGATCGTGCCGGTGATGGCCGGAAGCGCATCAGGCGCCGTCAGAATCGCCGATGCGCTGCGCAATTCCGGCATTGACGCCTTGCCTATAAGACGTCCGACCGTGCCGGCCGGTGGCGAAAGAATCCGGCTGTCGCTTTCGGCAGATCTCACTGAAAAAGACCTCCGGCCGGTGCTTGAAGTTTTAAGCCGTGTGTTAAGATGACCGGCTCCTGACTCTTACTCCAATATCGATTTCAATTCGAGAGTGCCGTCGGGCGCGAGCACTGCGTAGGAGAAGTGTGCAATCCAGTCGCCGAGCACCGTAAGGCTGCATGTAGGGGAAAGCGGCTCATTCACCATTATATGGAGATGCCCGTAGATAAAATGCCTGATATCAGGGTGCTCGGCAAGATAACTTTTTGAGAATGCCTCAAGCTTATCGAGCAAGGGATGCCAGTCTTGTCCGGCCTCCCTGCCGGTGGCCCTGCTGTGACGGCTCCATGAATAGGCGAACGGCACCGTCCATCTCGGATGTATGGCCGAATAGAAAAACTGGCACACTTTGGAGCGGAACAGCGACCGTAGGAATCTGAATGAAACCGGATGCTTCCCCACTCCGTCGCCGTGGGCGAGGAAGAGTTTATGACCGTAGACCTCTTCCACAAGACTTCCGTCTATAACCCTGATGCCGAGTTCGGAAGGAAGATAATCGAAAATCCAGATGTCATGATTGCCTATCATCCAGGTTATCCTGACACCTGCGTCGGAGAGTTCGGCAAGTTTGCCGAAAAAACGCACGAATCCGCGCGGCACCACATACCGGTATTCATACCAGTAGTCGAGCACGTCGCCCAGCAGATAGATCGCCTCCGCGTCGTGCTTGATTGAGTCGAGAAACGCCACTACCCTCTTCTCTGCCTCGTGTGAGTCAGGGAAGTAAGGGGCACCGAGGTGCAGGTCGCTGAGAAAATAAGTCTTCACAGAAATCCGAGTTCGAGTTTAGCCTCTTCCGACATCATGGACTGATCCCAAGCCGGGTCGAACACCAGACGGAGGTCTACCTTCTCCGGGCCCTTGATGCTTACGAGTTTCTGACGCACGTCTTCGAGAATGAAGTCTGCCGCCGGACAGCTCGGAGCCGTAAGGGTCATGTCTACATGTAGGGTTTTCTCATCCACGTCATAGTCTATCTTATAGATCAGACCGAGATCATAGACGTTTACCGGAATCTCAGGATCGAAAACCGTACGCAGCAATTCGATCGCTTTTTCTGTGACGCGGAGTTCTTCGGCATTCTTAGCTTCTATATCACTATTTTCCATATTCTATTCATTTTAGGCCGCATATTGCGATATACTATGCCGGCCATCATTTCTTTAGCAACAATCCTGCTGGAGTGTTAGTTGAGGATTTCCTTCAGTATTTTAATCAGTTTACGGGCGAGGACTCGCACCTGATCGTCAGAGACGGCAAGATAGGGAGGCATCAGATAGGCGTTATGAGCGAATGGCCTTATCCATACGCCTTCTTCAACGCATTTCTTCTGAAACTCTCCGAGCCACGTGATGTAATCATGCAGCTCTATCACGCCGATGCCTCCGAGCACGCGCACTTCCTTCACGAAAGGCAGGGATGCTGCCGGGGCAAGATCCTCGTTCAAGATCGCCTCTATCTCCTTCACTCTCTCCTGCCATCGGCTTGCAAGCAGCAGCCGCGTGCTTGCAAGAGCCACGGCGCAAGCCAGCGGATTACCCATAAACGTAGGGCCATGCATGATGCACCCGGCTTCGCTCGAAGATATCATCTCGGCAACTTTTTCAGAAGTGGCTACGGCTGAGAATGTCATGTAGCCTCCGGTGAGCGCCTTGCCTATCAGCATGATATCGGGTTCGACACCGGCATGCTCCCATGCGAAGAGCTTGCCTGTTCGCCCGAATCCTGTGGCGATCTCGTCGAAAATCAGGAGTATTCCCCTCTCGTCGCACTCGCGCCTCAGCTCGCGCAGATATTGAGGATGATAGAAACGCATTCCGCCTGCCCCCTGCACTATCGGCTCAAGAATCACCGCCGCAATCGACTCGCCGTGCTCATCGAGCAAATTTATCATTGAGTCGAAATCAGCCGGATCCCATTCATCATGAAATCCACATTGGGGTGAATCGGCAAAGAATCTCACCGGGAGCGATGG
>CAMWXO010000196.1 GCA_947178245.1 uncultured Porphyromonadaceae bacterium | reverse complement strand
AGCCGTAGATCTGCTCATGGACATACGCAAGAAGGCAAAGGAGAGCAAGGACTGGGCTACTTCCGACTTCATACGCGACAGTCTCGCCTCTCTCGGCTTCGACGTCAAGGACACCAAGAGCGGCGTGGAGTGGAAAGTCCGCACCTGAGCATTTGTCACGCATAAAGCAGCACTCCGTGCTGCCGCCGTGTCCCGGGTCGGAGACGGATGCGATGCAGGTGGGCGGCGTGCTGACGCGATGTCCCGGGTCAGAGACGGATGCGATGCAGGTGGGCGTCGTGCTGCTGCGATGTCCCGTGTCAGAGACGGATGCGATGCAGGTGGGCGGCGTGCTGCCGCCGTTTCCCGTGTCGGAGACGGATGGAGATGTGCTGCGCGGCTCGGAGAGCCGGGATAATGACGAAACCCCGCGTTTCAACGCGGGGCAGACTACGAAAAAAATGAAAAAGCCTCGGAGAGGCGATTTGTGAGTTAATAATAAGAATATGCTATGAGTAAAGTGGCTGCATATTATCATATCGTTTTCTGCACTAAAGCGCGGGAAATGACTCTTCCAAAGGAAGTAAGAGATGATATGTATCGTTTTATGTGGAAAGAAATACAAAATCAGAAGTGCCGTCTTATTCGTATTGGTGGAATAGCCAATCATGTTCATATACTCATAGATCTGCACCCTTCGGTGGCTCTTTCAGATTTGATGAAGCAAGTAAAAGGTAAATCAAGCACGTGGATGGGTCGTGCTCCCGGTTTCATCCGTTTCAAAGGATGGGCTTCAGAGTATTTCGCATCTACAGTTTCGCCTGAAGATAGATTTGCTGTTATAGAATACATAAAGAATCAGGAGACGCACCATTATGGAATTGCTTTTGACGATGAAATACAGTGTATGTATCAGATGGCTGATTTGCCAGATCATGATAATGATCTTGTGTGATGCCGGATTTCATGATGCGCCTCTCCGAGGCTTTCTTTATGGATGAGTCCCTACCTCAGGCTGAAGCCTGAGGTTATCACATGAAAAGCAGCACTCCGTGCTGCTGCCCGCGGATTCCGGGGCGCGATTTTTCCATTCTCAATTCTCAATTCTCAATTCTCAATTAGATAAGTGTCACGATATAACTACAAGCGAAGGGCATCCTCCGAGGCGCACGTAGGGGGTGTGAGGCTTGGCGCCTCCAATCCCATACGGCTACAGTCGATGTGCAACACAAACACCAACGACACCCCGACATCAGCGGCGCAGATAGAGCGCATCGCGGCAGCCGGCGGCGAGATTGTCAGGCTCACCACCCAGGGGGTGCGCGAGGCCTCCAACATGGCCGAGATTAAGAAAGAAGTGCGCGCTCACGGGTGCGACGTCCCGCTCGTGGCAGATGTCCACTTCAATGCTAATGCCGCGTTTGAGGCTGCCAAGACCTGTGACAAGGTGCGCATCAATCCCGGCAACTTCGTGGATGCCGCCCGCACTTTCAGGCAGCTTGAATTCACCGATGAGGAATATGCCGCCGAAATCGACAAGATACGCGAGAAGTTCATTCCCTTTCTCCGGCTGTGTCGTGAGAATGACACCTGCGTGCGTCTTGGCGTGAATCATGGCTCGCTCTCCGATCGAATCATGTCGCGCTATGGCGACACCCCGGGGGGGATGGTGGAGTCTGTGATGGAATTTCTGCGCATAGCCCGCGAGGAAGACTTCTCAAATATAGTTATTTCCGTAAAGTCATCGAATGTCGGGGTGATGGTGGCCACCGTGCGCCTTCTCGTCGAGACTATGGATAAGGAGGATATGCACTTCCCGCTGCATCTGGGAGTCACCGAGGCCGGCGACGGCGAAGACGGACGCATCAAGTCTGCCGCCGGAATAGGCACGCTGCTCGCTGAGGGCATCGGCGACACGATCAGGGTCTCGCTCAGCGAGGATCCCGAGGCCGAGATTCCCGTTGCGCGGAAACTGCGCGATTATGTCGTGGCCCGCGAGAATCATGAGCCGGTGCCCGAGCCTTCCGAGGTGAAGTCCGGAGCAGCGCGCGACTATGCCGTGCGTCTGCCCTACGCCGAGTTCCCCGTGATGGATCTCGACTTCACGCTGCAGCCCGACTGGCACTATATGTCTACCGCGATGGAGCCTCAGCTTTATGAAGATTCCCTCCCCGTAGTTCTCACCACATCGTCTGCCAACCGGCCCGGAGCCATTATGAGCTGGATCGACCGTTTTGTGGCTATGGGCGGCACCAACCCCGTGATAGTGATGATGGGCTTCCTCACCACTGAGGCTGAAGACCTGCAGGTTCAGGCCGCAGCCGACTTCGGCCCGGTGCTCCTCAACGGTTATGCGTCAGGCATCGGAATCGTGGCCTCTGAGAAGTTCTCGAAAGAAGAAGTTACGGGTGTGGCTCTCGCCATCCTGCAGGCCACCAGGCTCCGCATCTCCAAGACCGAGTATATATCATGCCCGGGATGCGGCCGCACGCTCTTCGACCTGCAGAAGACTCTCGCCGAGGTGAAAGCCCACACTTCAAGCTTTAAAGGACTCAAGATAGGCGTGATGGGTTGTATCGTCAATGGCCCCGGAGAGATGGCTGATGCCGACTATGGTTATGTCGGTGCAGGCCCCGGGAGAGTGTCTATATATAAAGGTAAGACGCTCGTGCGGAAAAATGTCCCCACTGAGGAAGCGCTCCCCGCCCTCCTCGCCCTGATTGAGCAGGACAGGGCAAAAACGAATTGATGCGCGGCTCGGAGAACCGATGCGGTGTCTGAGAGGGAGGGATGGAGATGTCAGCGCGGCTCGGAGAGCCGGGATGATGACGAAACCCCGCTTTCTATAATTCCCTGCAAGTGTTTTAACGTTTTTTTTAAGGAAAAATTGACTAAATTACTCGAAAGAGGTCGGGTATCGCTCTTG
>CAMWXO010000195.1 GCA_947178245.1 uncultured Porphyromonadaceae bacterium | reverse complement strand
GCCCTGGGCATTCGATGAAGTGATCGCATCCGTCAGGACTCATCTGAAAAAAGGTTGCATCCTGCTCTCCGTCGCAGCCGGATGCGGGCTGGAAAGAATAGG
Organism: uncultured Porphyromonadaceae bacterium; assembly: GCA_947178245.1. Classification (GTDB taxonomy): domain Bacteria; phylum Bacteroidota; class Bacteroidia; order Bacteroidales; family Muribaculaceae; genus Lepagella. The sequence goes on along the minus strand of CAMWXO010000195.1, from coordinate 2,816 downwards.
AATGGCTTTGGAAAGGGATGATATAGGCCGGATGTATATGATACCCAACACTCCGATCCGCATCGGAAAGGGAATGAGTTTCGCGGCGGCAGAAGACATCGATTCCGACAAGCTTGAGGAAATCGTCGCGCTCTTCTCCCCCATCACCCGGCTTGAAATAATCGATGAGGCCAAGATGCCGGCGGCAATGGCCCTCTGCTCGTGTGGCGTGGCTTACGTCTACAAATTCATTGCGGCAGCCGCGCAGGCCGGGGTCGAGATCGGATTCCCGTATGATGACGCCGTGAAATACTTCACCGCCACACTGGCCGGAGCAGCCGGAATGATAGAGAGTTCAGGAAAGAGTCCCCAGGAGCTTATAAATGAAGTTACCACACCGGGGGGAATCACCATCAAAGGAATCAACACGCTCGAACGCGAGGGCTTTCCCTCGTCGGTGATAGAAGCAATCAAAACAACATCGAAATCATGAGAAACTACCGACGAATCACGGTGAAAATCGGCAGCAATGTGCTGACGCGCCCCGACGGGACACTCGACACCACACGAGTCTCGGCACTCGTAGATCAGATAGCGGAACTGCGCAAGGCGGGGATAGAGGTAATCGTCATCTCTTCCGGCGCGGTGGCATGCGGGCGTTCGGAACTCAGGAATCTCGACACTTCCCGCCTCGACGATGTGGAGCGGAGACAGCTCTTCTCAGGAGTGGGACAGGCCAAGCTGATCAACCGGTATTATGATCTCTTCAGGGAGCATGGCATAACCGTAGGCCAGGTGCTTACACTGAAGGAAAGTTTCGCCACAAGACGTCATTATCTGAATCAGCGCAACTGCATGCTGACTATGATAGACCACGGAGTGATACCGATTGTGAACGAAAACGATACAGTCTCAGTCACCGAACTGATGTTTACCGACAATGACGAGCTCTCGGGCCTCGTGGCGGCCATGCTCGATTGCGAAGCTCTCGTGATACTCAGCAATATCGACGGCATCTATGACGGAGATCCATCCCTGCCTGACTCAAAGGTGATAGAGCAGGTAGACCCCGGAAGGGATCTTTCGGAATATCTGCGCAAAGAAAAGTCGGGCTTCGGGAGAGGCGGCATGACAACGAAATACCGCATTTCGCGCCAGGTGTCGGGCGAAGGCATCGAAGTGATCATCGCCAACGGCAAGCGAGAGAACATACTCACACGCATTCTCCTCGGAGAGGGAGAAAAAGCACTCTGCACCCGCTTCGCTCCGTCATCGGAACCCACTTCGAGCCTGAAAAGATGGATAGCGCACAGCGAGGGCTTTACCAAAGGCCGGATTCTGCTCGACAGGAATGCGGAGGAGGCTGTAAAATCGGAAAATGCAGTATCCGTGCTTCCTGTAGGCGTGACTTCGGTGGAAGGTGATTTTGAGCGGGATGATCTCGTGAGGATCGTGAGCGCGGACTCGGGAAGCGTGCTGGGTGTGGGACGCATCGCCTATTCTTCAGACGAGGCGCGTGAAGTGGCCGGGAAACGCGGTCTAAAGCCCATGATCCATTATGATTACCTATACGTGAACAACCTCAATCAATAAAACTATAAATAAAACACCTGTAAGAGATGAATGAGACGGATATTCGGCCGATGCTTGAGGCTGCGGGAAAGGCTGCTGTTGCGATCGGTATGCTCAGCGATGACGAGCGCTCGGCCATAATCATGGAAGTGGCCGATGCCATAGAATCGAGCGCCAAGACAATACTGGACGCCAACATGTCGGATCTTGTCCGAATGGATCCGAAAGATCCCAGATATGACAGACTCGCGCTGACTCCGGAACGGATTCAGTCCATAGCGGCCGACGCAAGGCATGTGGCCAAGCTCCCGTCGCCCCTCACTGTTATAGAACGCCGAACTCTTCCCAACGGGCTCAGACTGCGACGTGAGGCAGTGCCTTTCGGAGTGATAGGTGTAATCTATGAGGCACGTCCGAACGTTTCGCTCGACGTGTTCTGCATCTGTTTCAAAGCCGGCAACGCAGTTGTGCTGAAAGGGGGCTCTGATGCAGCGGAATCAAATAAGGCGATAACGGGAGTAATCCGGAGCGTGCTTGAAAGGCATGACATCTCCGGAGCGGCAGCCACACTTCTCCCCTCCTCTCACGAAGCCACAGCACAACTGATGCACGCGCGCGGACTTGTCGATCTCCTTATTCCTCGCGGCTCACGCAGACTTATCGACCGGGTAAGGGAAGAGGCCCGCATCCCGGTGATTGAGACCGGAGCCGGAGTGTGCCACACATACGTAGAGAAAACCGCCGACCTTAGAAAAGCGACCGACATCGTCTGCAACGGCAAGACCCGCAGGGTGAGCGTATGCAACGCTCTCGACTGCCTGCTCATAGAGAGGAGCATAGCGGATAGTTTGCCGTCAATCGCGGCGCCACTCGCACAATACAATGTAGTGATTTGGGCCGATGAAGAAGCTTTCCGGGCATTGTCGGGTCATTATCCCGCCGACCTTCTGCGCCATGCTGAGCCTGAGCATTTCGGAACTGAGTTTCTTGACTACGCCATGGCAGTGAAGACTGTCGCCGGCACTGAAGAAGCGATCGCGCATATCAATAAGTTCGGCTCAGGGCACTCTGAGGCGATAGTGACCTCAGACGACTCTGCCGCCCGACTATTCACCCGGATGGTAGACGCCGCATGCGTGTATGTAAATGCTCCGACATCATTCACCGACGGCGCACAGTTCGGACTCGGTGCCGAAATAGGGATCTCCACTCTGACCCTACACTCCCGCGGCCCGATGGCCCTGATGGACAGCACCACCTACAAA
>CAMWXO010000194.1 GCA_947178245.1 uncultured Porphyromonadaceae bacterium | reverse complement strand
CTTCTTCACGGATATGATATGAGTTTAGTGATAGACTATGAATCAGTAGAGATTAAGCGCGACTAGAAGACAGTCTTGAAATACGTGTCATTCTCTATGGGAGAAGGGGAATTCTGCTATCTCGTCGGGAGAGTAGGCAGCGGAAAGAGCTCGTTGCTGAAGTCAATGTATGCCGAAGTTCCCATCGCTTCCGGTGCCAAAGCCGACGTGCTCGGGTATGATCTTCTTGACATAAGACGGAAACAGATACCTTATCTGCGCAGGAATATCGGGATAGTGTTTCAGGATTTCCAATTGCTTCAGGACAGGTCGGTATATGAAAATCTCGCGTTTGTGCTTCGTGCCACGGGCTGGAAAAGCAATGCCGAGATGGAGCACCGCATAGAAGACGTGCTCATAGACGTGGGCATGAATCATAAGAGCTACAAGATGCCCCACGAGCTATCGGGCGGCGAGCAGCAGCGAATCGTGATAGCGAGAGCTCTCCTTAACGATCCTAAACTTATTCTCGCCGATGAACCTACGGGGAATCTCGACCCCCAGACCGGTATTTCCATCGTGACTTTGCTGCATACACTGGCCGAGCAGGGCCATTCAGTGCTCATGGCCACCCACAACCTTCAGTTGTGTGAGGATTTCCCGGCAAGAGTCATAAGATGCAGGGATAAAGAACTTATTCTGCACGAATGATTTCTTTATTTGAAAAATAATCATTATATTTGCAATTCGATTGCACACATCCCCGTTTCAGGGGAAGTGCGAGGCTGACATTTTGAAAGAATAATCTTTTGAATTTATAACAAGCTGTTTAATTATGGCAGAAAAGAATGAAAAACTGTTTGACATGTTCCCGCCGGTAAGCACCGAAGAGTGGATGGCGAAGATCAATGTCGATCTCAAGGGTGCCGACTTCAACAAGAAATTGGTCTGGCGCACCAACGAAGGCTTCAACGTGATGCCCTTCTACCGCAAGGAGGATATCGAAGGCCTTCCCTCAGTGGGCTCGATGCCCGGACAGTTCCCCTACGTAAGAGGCACAAAAGACAATAACGACTGGCTTATCCGCCAGCAGATTCTCGGAGAGACCGCTGCCGAGATCAATGCGAATGCCAAGCACGCCATCGATAAGGGTGTGGAATCTTTAGGCATCTGCATGTGTGATCTCGAGCCTGCCGATCTTGCCGTGGTGCTTGAGGGCATCGACCTCAAGAAAGTGGAAGTAAACGTGCTCTCTTGCCCCCGCAGGGCAGAGGAGATGGCGAAAGCCCTCGTAGACGTTGTGGAAAAAGCCGGTGCCGCTGATTCGTTCAAGGGTTCCATCGGATTCAATCCCTTCAAGCGTCTTTTGAAGCACGGTCTTGATTTCCCGAAAGACCTCAAGGAGACTGCACTCGCTGTCTATGAAGCGGTGAAGCCCGTCGCAGGTCTCAGCTGCTTTGCCGTAGATAGTTTCCTTCTCAACAATGCCGGCGCTTACATCACTCAGGAACTCGGCTATGCTCTCGCATGGGGAGCCGAGTGGATGACCCTCATGACGGAGGCAGGTCTGACACCTTGCGAAGTAGCTAAGCGCATCAAGTTCAATATGGGCATCAGTTCCAATTATTTCATGGAGCTCGCCAAGTTCCGCGCCGCACGTATGCTCTGGGCTGAAATCGTGAAGGCATACGGCGCTGAAGAAGAATGCTGCAAGATGGCAGTGCACGCTGTGACAAGCCGTTTCAACATGACTATCTATGACGCTCATGTGAATCTTCTCCGTTCCATGACAGAGACCATGAGCGCGGCTCTTGCCGGTGTGGATTCGATAGAGACTCTTCCGTTTGATCTCATCTACACCACTCCCGACGAGTTCAGCGAGCGCATCGCCCGCAACCAGCAGCACCTCCTGCGCGACGAGTCTCACCTCAACAAGGTGGTGGATCCGGCAGGCGGAAGCTATTATATCGAGACCCTCACCACGGCAATCGCCGAAGAGGTGAGGAAAATCTTCAACGAGGTGGAGGAGAAAGGCGGATTCTATGCCCTTCTCAAAGCCGGCGAGATTCAGGCAAAGGTTAACGAGAGCGGCGTGAAGCGTCATCTTGACGTGGCGCGCAGAAAGGAAATCCTTCTCGGCACCAACCAGTATCCCAATATAAACGAGATGGCTCTTGACAAGATCAAGAACGACGCTTGCGGATGCGGATGCGGATGCAAGGCCGAAGACGGAGCAGTGGAAGCTCTCAATTTCGACCGCGCCGCAAGCCAGTTCGAGCAGCTTCGCCTCGATACCGAGCGTGCAGCCAACCGCCCGAAGGTGTTCATGCTCACCATCGGTAATCTCGCCATGCGTCTCGCCCGCGCACAGTTCTCAGGCAACTTCTTCGGCTGCGCCGGATATGAAATCATCGACAATAACGGATTCCCCACCGTCAAGGAAGGTGTGGAGGCCGCAGTTAAGGCAGGTGCCGACGTTGTCGTGCTCTGCTCGAGCGATGACGAATATGCCGAGTTCGCTCCCGAAGCATTCAAGGAACTCGCAGGCCGCGCTGAGTTCGTTGTAGCCGGCGCTCCCGCCTGCATGGACGATCTCAAGGCTCAGGGCATAGAGAACTTTATTCACGTCCGCGTCAATGTGCTTGACACACTCGTGGCTTTCAATGCGAAACTCCTCAAATAATCCGCGATCATGAGACCGAATTTTAAAGAAATAGATATTAAAAAAGTTGTGGCTCCCGCAACATCCGCACCTGTGGAAAAAGGGGAGGAGTGGCTCACTGCGGAGCTCATTCCCGTGAAGCCGGTCTATACAAAAGAAGATCTCGAGGGGCTTGAACACCTCGATTACGTGGCGGGTCTGCCTCCTTTCCTGAGAGGCCCCTACAGCGGCATGTATCCGATGCGTCCCTGGACTATTCGTCAGTATGCCGGCTTCTCCACAGCAGCAGAATCA
>CAMWXO010000193.1 GCA_947178245.1 uncultured Porphyromonadaceae bacterium | reverse complement strand
CTTTGATGTATTATTTGTTGGATGAGGCGCAGGAGGGAAAGAACGCTTTCCTCGAGAAGCGTGATCCTGATTTCGACAAATTCACCATCTTCCCATGAGACTCGCCTACGCTCCCTACATTCTGAAATTTCGTCGGCCGGCAGGTACGAGCCGTGGCGTCCTCACCGAGAAGCCTACATTTATCATCAAGATATATGATGAGGCCGATCCTTCCCGTTTCGGAATAGGAGAGTGCTCCGTATTCCCGGGGCTGTCGCCTGAGGCCGATGGAAATTACGGCTATAAGCTTATCGAGCTCCTCGCTAACGTCGCGCTTGGAAAAGAGACCGATCTTTCGGGCCACAGCAGCATACTTTTCGGGTTTGAACAGGCCCTGCGTGATTATGCCGGCGGCGGAAGGCATATCTACTTCCCTTCAGAATTTACAGAGGGGAAGCAGACCATAGAGATCAACGGCCTGATATGGATGGGTGATTTCGACGAGATGATAGCGCGTATCGACGAGAAAGTGGCGCAGGGCTTCGGATGCGTCAAACTCAAGATCGGAGCCATCGACTGGAAGAAGGAAGTGGAGATGATCGAGTATATACGTCGTAAATATTCCGAAAAAGATCTAACGATAAGGGTCGATGCCAACGGAGCATTCACTATGGACAATGCGCTGCCACGGCTGAAAAGACTTGCAGATCTCGGCGTCCATAGCATAGAGCAGCCCATACCCGCCGGATATCCGGATCTTATGGCTTTCATCTGCAGTGTCTCGCCGCTTCCGATCGCTCTCGACGAGTCGCTGATCGGCGTGAGTGGATCAGAAGCGAAAAAGAAATTGCTCGGTGAGGTGAAGCCTGCATATATTATTTTAAAACCATCATTGTGCGGAGGCTTTTCAGGAGCCGAGGAGTGGATTGAGATTGCCGGCGATATGGGAATTGGCTGGTGGGTGACTTCCGCCCTCGAATCGAATATTGGCCTGAGTGCACTGGCGCAGTGGACTGCAACGCTGAATACTACGATGCCCCAGGGCCTCGGTACAGGTGCATTATTCACCAACAATTTTCCCACTCCGCTCCGTCTTAACTCCGATCGTCTCGGTTATGACGCTGATGCCAAGATTGACTACTCGATGTATGAATCGCTCGACTGGAGACAATGACCCTCTCAATCCTGAATTTCATCATGACTCAAGCAGAATTTGAACTCGAATGGAATGCTCCGGAGGATTATGTGGTGTGCCACACGTCCGGCTCCACAGGCAGACCGAAGGAGATCCGCCTGAAGAAAGACTTCATGCGCGCCTCCGCGAGGCGCACCATAGACTTCTTTGCTCTCGACGAGCACAGCCGACTGCATACTTGCCTTGATTTCCGCTACATAGCGTCGAAGATGATGACGGTCAGGGCTGAGGTGGCGCATTGCACACTTACTTCAGAACCCCCATCATCCGACCCTTTGCAAGATATGGCAGCAGATGAGCGTATAGATCTCGTCTCTGTGGTTCCGGCCCAGATGGGTAGCGTGCTTGATGCTGCGGAAAGACGCAGCGGAATCCGCAATTTCCTGATAGGTGGCTCTTCTATTCCTCCGCTGCTGCGCAGGCGCATCGCATTGTCAGGATATAAGGCATGGGAATCATACGGAATGACTGAAACCGCTTCACACATAGCGTTAAGGCCGGTCGAGGAGAGTGGAAGGGAGCCGTTTCATACACTCCCGGGCATTACTGTAAGCCTGTCGGCCGAGGGATGCCTGCAGATCCGGCTTCCCGGAGAAGAGGATGAGATAGTGACTACCGATCTCGCAGAAGTCATCTCCTCGACGGAGTTCAGGCTTCTCGGACGCGCCGACAACTGCATCATCTCAGGAGGCATCAAGATCATACCTGAAGATCTGGAGTCGATGCTCGGGCCGTTTATTGGTTTTGATTATTGCATTTCTTCTCTCCCTGATGAGAAATGGGGCGAGCGTGCCGTGCTTGTGGTGGCCACAGGCGAATCCTTGCTTCCCGAATCTTTTCTAAGGAAAGCGATCACCGTGAGGCTCAATCAATTTCGCAAATCTCTCGCGCTTGGCCCGAAGGCACCGAAAGAAATCGTATTGCTTAAAGATTTTCCCTTCACTTCGACGGGTAAACTCGACCGGAAGAGACTGAAAGAGATGATTTAGCCATTCTGGGAGATTCTGTGAAGCATCTCCTCATTGATAATCTTTATCTTGCGGCCGTCTACGAGAATGAGTTTCTCCGCCACGAAAGCCGCAAGCGTGCGTATGGCGTTGGCTGTGGTCATATTGCTCAGGCTGGCCAGATCTTCGCGGCTCATATAGATGCTCAGCGTGGCTCCGTCGTCTTCAAGCCCGTAGTTGTCCCTGAGAATGAGAAGAGCCTCGGCGAGGCGTCCGCGGATATGCTTCTGGGTGAGGTTCACTATCTTGGTGTCGGAGCCTCCGAGATTGCGTGAGAGCTCGTGAATGAAGAACATAGCCAGGTCGTTGTTGCCGCGTATCAGTCTTTCCACAATCTTCATGGGCACCCGGCCCAGTGTGGACTCCTCCACGGCTCCGACTGAAGACACGTATGGTTCATCGGCGAAATATGCCCTGTAGCCGAAATATTGCACCGGGCTATATAGCCTGAGTATCTGCACCCGCTCACCGATGCCGGTCTTATACATCTTGACTTTTCCCTTCAGAAGACACCAGAGATATTCCGGATCTTCTCCTTCAGCGTAGATGACATGATTCTTCTTGTAGGTCGATATCTCAAAATTGTCGGTCACTATGCGTTTCTCTTCCGGGAGAAGCGCATTCCACAATTCTGACATATCATTACTGATGATATGCTCAAGTGTACTTTTCTTCAACATCACAATCCGTGGCCTGCCGACCTGATCTTTTACAATACGACTCAGGCATCTCTTATGCCTGATAATTTTTTTACCTAAAACTCTTATTCTCTTATAA
>CAMWXO010000192.1 GCA_947178245.1 uncultured Porphyromonadaceae bacterium | reverse complement strand
TATTCCTACTCGCCCTATTTCAAGCCCTGGAAACCGTTTGAAAAGATCGAAGGGAAGTCGAAACTTCAGAAGTTCCTGAAAGAATGGCAGCTCAACTGGCTTTTCAATAATCTAACGTTTTTCACCTCCATGTCGCGCCACTATTATGAGCAGCAGACCCGCTCGGAGGTTGACGTCACGATGCAGCTGCCGGTGCAGGTGAGCAAGAATTTCCTCTGGGATCGCCAGCTTTCGCTCAACTGGAACCCGACACAGTCGCTTACCCTGTCGTTTCAGAGCAACACCGTGGCGCGCATAGAGGAGACCATCGGAGCTGTAAATAAGAAGTTGTTCCCGGATAAATACCGCGACTGGAAAGACACAGTGATCAATTCCATCAAGGGGCTGGGCACTCCCTGGAACTATACGCAGACATTCACCGGCTCCTATAAGGCGCCTTTCAGCAAGATTCCTTTCCTCGACTATCTGCAGGGCAACGTGAGCTATACAAGCAACTATCAGTGGGATAGGGGCGTGCAGGTGCAGGATGTGGACATGGGCAACAGCATCAGCAATCAGACCACGTGGAATGCAGATGCCCGTATAAATTTCGAGACTCTTTACAATCATTTCGGCTTCTTGCGCGAGGTGAACCAGCGCTTTTCAGGCCGCTCAGGGGGCGGATTGCGCGGCAATTCCTCGGCTAAGCGCAATTCCATGCAGAAGGATAAGGCGAAAAGGGTGACGAAGAGCATACAGCTCTCAAAAGACACCACAACCATGTTCGTGCACAACCTGAAGACGAAAGATGTCTCCGTCACGGCCTCGCTCAAAGGCAAACGCTTTGATATACAGACCAATGTGGTGGATGAGAACCGAATAGAGATTCTTAATAAAGGTGACTTCATCATAAATCTCATCGTGAAGGAGAAAGCCACGGAGCAGAAGCAGAAGAAGAGTGTTGGCCGGGAATTGGCCGAGTATGGAGTGCGCCTGCTCATGGCTCCGCGCAACATATCTCTGCGCTGGCGCCGCAACCATTCGCTCAATCTGCCGCAGTTCAGTCCTGCTGTTGGCGATGCATTCGGCCAGACCAATGCTTACGGCCCGATGGCTCCAGGTCTTGGATTCGCGTTCGGGTTCTACGATGAAGGCTTCGTAGACAAGGCTCTCGACAATGGCTGGCTTCTCACCGAGGGCTCCGGCACCTCGCCTGCTATATGGAACAAGGGCGAGGAATTCCATTTCGAGCTTACTCTCGAGCCTATACGTGGCCTGAAGATAACTCTGACGGAGAATCTTACCGACAACCTTACGAATCAGGTGCAGTTCATGTATAGCGGTATGCCTACTTCCCGCACCGGAAGCTATACGCGCACTCATGTGGCGATAGCCACGGCGCTGAAGGGCAGCAAGGCTCAGGACGGGTACGCGTCAGAGGCGTTCAGCAGATTCCTCGAATACATTCCCGTGATCGCCTCCCGCTATGAGGAGCGCTATGCGGGCATGCGCTATCCCGATGCCGGATTCCTCGAGGATAATCCGCTTGCGGGCACTGTCTATAACCCAGAGGCCGGAAGCGTTAGCCGCACTTCGAGCGACGTGCTCATTCCGGCGTTCATAGCGGCATATAGCGGACGTGATCCCAAGAAAACATCGCTGAAACTGTTCCCGGGTCTCTCTTCCGTGCTTCCCAACTGGAAGGTGACATACGACGGATTTATCAACCTCGGCAACATGAAGAAATGGTTCAAGTCGTTCACCGTGCAGCATGCCTACAACTGCACTTACTCTGCCGGCAGCTATTCTTCCTATCTCAACTGGGTGAGTGTGGATGGAGATTTAGGTTTTACGCTCGATGAGGCGACACAGTCGCCCGTGCCCTCTTCTCCTTATAATATATCGTCGGTGGCCATCACTGAGCGATTCAATCCGCTGATAGGCTTCAACGCCACTCTCAACAACGATCTGAAGGTAAACCTGCAATACACCGACAGCCGCACTCTAAGCCTCAACTCCCAGGCGGGACAGGTGGTGGAGACCGGCAGCCGCCAGATCACCGTAGGCGCCGGCTACAAGATAGCGAACTTCAACAAGATCATCAAGATCGGCAGCCGGCAGGGTGGTGTGAGCAATGATCTCTCTCTCGATCTCGACCTGAACTTCGCCAACAACAGCAGCCTTATCCGGCGTATCGAGACGGCCTACACCCAGGCCACTCAGGGCACTCGTTCATTCTCGCTCAATTTCATGGCAAGTTATGTGCTCTCACGGCGCATCACGCTCGCTGCTTATTTCGACCATCAGGTGAATACGCCACTCGTCTCGTCTACCGCATTCCCCACTTCCAACTCCAATTTCGGGGTCTCGATCAACATGTCGCTGGCACGATAAATTGCGAAAAATATGTTTTATAACATATTTTTGCAGAACATTCTTCCATTTTCAGCGTTATTATATATGTGTTAGGATTGCCTGGAATAGAGATTCCGGCCCTCTCACAAAGTTAAGTTCGGCTCGCAAGTCGTTGTCAATGCGATAGATGACATACTTGCGGGCGGCAATTTGCAGTTTTAATGCCGTAAAGTCCGAACGCCCCGGCCCCCGATGGCCCGCGTGATGCGATGCCTGGCCGGGTAAGTCTAACCAAAATCAAGATTTATGAATTTTAAACTGAAAACTGCGGGGCTGCTTGCAGGACTTGCCGGACTGACGGTTCTGACGTCGGCGATTTCTTCAAAAAATGTCCCGCTTGAGGTTGGTAATCACGTTCCCGAGATTTCAATCTGCAATGCCGAAGGGCAATCGTTCCTTCTCTCCGACCTTCAGGGCGAGAACGTTGTGGTGAATTTCTGGAGTGTAAAAGATGCGGAGAGCCGCATAAGGAATATCCGCCTCGCAAGAGATGCTGAGCGCAATGGTGTGAAATACGTGAGTCTTTGCACTGACGAAGATCATGACCTTGAAGTGGAAGTGATGA
>CAMWXO010000191.1 GCA_947178245.1 uncultured Porphyromonadaceae bacterium | reverse complement strand
TGCCCTGAGACGCTATCTTATGCTGCCTGCCGACCCCGGCGAGGCCGAGTGGGTGCTGTACGCTTATCACGCTCAGCCGTCGCGCGCGGGTGTGGGGGGAAAATACAGAGTGGCCACAGTTGCCGATGGTAATGGCGGCTACAACGTATATTATATAAGCGGTGCGGATGTGAATGACGGGTTTTGGCACCCCATGAAGCTTAAAGGACGCTTGCTTCCCACTGGATTTACCGACAGTTTCGAGCTGTATTGGCTCGATGCTTTCGGCGAAGCGATGCCCGGCGACAATGCTGCCGATATCGAAGGCGGCAGCCTGCTCCGGCTATTTTTTCCGATTAATAATGCGCAGATGCGCTTCAGACGCGTAATACCGGCAGATAACCAAGATGGAAAATAAACTCAAAATAGGAAGATTCAACCGCCTGAAGGTGGTAAAGACTGTGGATTTCGGCGTTTATCTCGACGGTGGTAAAGGCCGTGAGATTCTTTTGCCTCAGCGTTTTGTGCCGGAAGGCACGCAGCCAGGCGACGAGGTTGATGTGTTTATCTACACCGACTCCGAAGATCGCCTCATAGCCACTACCGACGTACCCTACGCACAGGTGGGCGACTTCGCATATCTGCAGGTGAGCCAGGTCAATGCCGCCGGAGCATTTCTCGACTGGGGTATTCTGGGCAAAGATCTGCTTGTGCCGTTCTCTCAGCAACGCTCGCGCATGCGCCAGGGTGGCGTTTATCTCGTGTACGTTTATCTCGACGATGCTTCCGGAAGGGTGGTGGCCTCTGCCAAGACAGAGCGTTTTCTGGGTAATACCTTCCCCGAATATAAGGAAGGCGATGAAGTGGAGTGCCTCGTGACGGGCGAGACACCTATAGGCTACAGTGTGATAGTGGATAATCTGCACCGCGGAATGATATACACCAACGAGACTTTCCGCCAGCTCGAGGAGCAGGAAACAGTGCGGGCCCACGTGCACCGAGTGCGTCCCGACGGCAAAATAGACCTTCGCATCGGTGGTGCCGCACGCGAGCGGGTAGGGGGGCTTGCGGAGTCGATACTCACCACCCTGAAGGCCAACGGCGGACGCATGGCCCTTACCGATAAATCTTCGCCGGAAGAGATCAAGGCCATGTTCCGCTGCAGCAAGAAGGACTTCAAAAAAGCCGTGGGCGCTCTCTACAAGGCCCACCGCATAGAGTTGCATCCAGGTGAGATAGTTCTGGTTTGATGGCTTCGGAGTATAATGTTGAACAGGCTTGTAATTTTTAATGTGGGATCTTTCACATTTCCCATATTTTATCCAATATAAGTTCGTACTCGTTCGCTCCATAATGGCCTATCGACAAACCATAGAAACGAGTGCCGAGTGATTGTTCCTTGGTAATTTTCTTCATGGTGGATGACTCCGGAACAGGAAACTCGAAGTCGGAGACTATAAGGACATCAGCCATCTCGTATGTGCCTTGCTGAAGAGTATTAATAGCTTCGGCAAGCATCTCTTCACCATCAGTGCCACCGCTGAAACTATTCTCCAGAAAGTTGTCGATCTTTCTCCAGTTGCGAGGTTTGGCAAGGTCTATTGACTTGGCTCTTACGGAGAAACTTATCAGATAGCAAGGTCTCTTCTGCTGCTTTGCCATCCGAAGCAACTGTTTAAGCAACGAAAAAGCGATCCTCAGAGGTTGTCCCGTCATAGATCCACTCGTATCAATGCTCACAATAATCGGTCCTTTGGTCAGCCGCGGGTCTTTGCTGCGTTCCTCAACCTTTTTCGGCTTGTCTTTGCCGGGACTTGAAAACTGCTGAAGCTCCCGAGTGGCATATCTCTTGAAAAAGATATCTTCCGGCATAGAGAGTTCCACGGGAAGAACACGCTCAAGATTGTTGCCGGATTCAACCCGGTCGATCTCTTCCGCAGAGCTATTTTTGGCCACGGAGGCAGGCATGAAACGGTGCACCACCGTATCCTTTTCTTCTTTCGATGAATCCTTGTCGCGCCCGATCAGGTCCACAATCTCTTTTAATTGCGGATATCGATGCACATAGTTATCTATCTTCTTTCTATCTTCATAATCCCTTGTGCCGGCTTCTCTGCTGATTTGCTCAAATCGTATTTTCGCACGATTCAGTAACTGACGCTCTTTTCCTTCAAGCTTGGCCATGCACGCATTTTCCCAATCACTTGTCAATGCCGAAAATACCGCGTCTTTGTCGTGGGTCTTGAACTGATCCGTGTATCCGGGAAGATTTACCTCATATTTCGAGTAGCCGGCCTCAATCGTGCCACATACTTCGTGCCACATCATGCGCTTTTTTTCGATCGTAGCTCCCTTGAACGAAGCAATCAAGGCCAGCTCTTTCATCGCCTCAGTCTGCAGTGCGCAAAACTGTTCAAGCAACACAGCGAAGAAAGAAATCAAGTCTTCTTTCAGCACTTCAACCCAAGCGGGATCAGAGCCGTCAATCTGAGGGTTATTGTCGATTACCTCCCGCATATATGCGGCGAGGCAATCGTCGGGAGGCATAGAAGACGGCATTTCTCCATATTCCATATATAAGTCGAATGCTTCGCTATATTCCTCAAGCCTGGCGTCAACTTCGGTATAGTCTATCATTTTATCATCATAGCTATATTGCCGAGCTTGACTTCAATGGTCTTTATCTGCTCGGAGACTTCCTTCAGCATCCTGTTCACCAGAGCAAGATCATTGGAAGAAAGGAAGATGTTGTCGTCGGCTGTCAAGTTTGACGTGATTGTCTCCTCCCATTCTTCAACACAGGTCTTGAACGAATCCTGAATTGAAGCGACTCGTTTATATACCGGTAGTGAGGGCTGCGGTGTTTCAGAATTGGCTGCTGATTGAGCGGTATTCCTGCGGAATGAATATGGCGTGCCGTCGATAATAGCACCATTCATGCATCTCTGAATCTTAACCTTTGTGAGATTCGAGACATCCGGAGATTTAGCGAACG
>CAMWXO010000190.1 GCA_947178245.1 uncultured Porphyromonadaceae bacterium | reverse complement strand
CAGAAATACTGCAGGTCGGGGATGATATTCATTCCCCCTTCGCGGCGCTGGGTGAGCACTGTGGTGAGTTCTTTGGCGCGGTCGTTGCGGTAGTTGAAGAAAATCACGACGTGTCCGGCGCCGATGCGTCCGTCGACAGTGTCGTTCACGATCGGCTTCATGAACTCGTCGGTGATGCCCTCCTCATAATATTCCTCTACGGTCTTTATTACGTCGGAAGTCTCCTTGCCTGTGCCATAGACGAGCAGGTTGTAAGCCTCTTTCACTCGATCCCAGTTCTTGTCGCGGTCCATCGCATAGTAGCGTCCGATGACTGTGGCGATTTTTCCGGCGCTCTTCTCGCAATGCTCCTTCACCTGAGTGAGGTAGCCCGCGCCTGATTTCGGGTCGGTGTCGCGGCCGTCCATAAAGGCATGGATATATACCTTGTCGAGGCCGTAAGCCTTGGCAGTGTCGCACAGGGCATAGAGATGATCTAGGCTCGAGTGAACGCCACCGGCCGAAGTGAGCCCCATGAAGTGAATGGGCACACCATGCTTCTGGGCATATCCGAATGCTTCCTTAATCTTGGGATTCTGCATGAAACTTCCGTCGGCTATCGCACGGTTGATCTTCACGAGATCCTGATATACGACACGTCCGGCGCCGATGTTGAGGTGGCCCACCTCCGAGTTGCCCATCTGTCCGTCGGGCAGACCCACATTTTCGCCCGAAGCCTGAAGCTGAGAGTTGGGATACTCGGCGCGCAGACTGTCCATGAAAGGGGTCGGAGTGTTGAAGATGGCGTCATCTTTCTTATGATCGCCGATGCCATATCCGTCGAGGATAATCAGTAGAGCTTTCTTGTCCATAGATTCATGTTATAGTGCCGATGAAGCATACTTCACCGGCATCTTTGTTTTTTCTGACTGCAAATTTAGTAAAAATTTTTCATTCGGCAAAATCAGTAGCACTATTGCCCATATCCCCGGAGGGGTCGCCCCCATAGCTGCAATCAACGAAAGGTGACACCAAAATATATTTTCCGAAAGATAGTCTGCGGCGACGTCACCTGCAATGGCCATTCAGAGCGGGGCATTCCTAAATAAAGTTAAATTAGTTTAAACTGAAGTGTATAGGCTTGCACATTCCGATTATTCCTCTTAAATTTGCGCCGTAAAGATTTTTAATTATCAAAATGAGTCTGACTTTTATCCATCATTCACTTCGCCTCTCACTGCTTCTCGCAGCCGCAACCCTGACATTGGCAGCGACATCTTTCCCCTCACAGGCACAGACGTGCCGGGTAAGCGTAGGCTCGGGAGCCGACGGTTGCCATAATTATAAGGAAGTGTTTGAGTATGATTACGTAGATCAGAAACCTCAGTTTCCCGGAGGGCGCGAGGCTCTCATGGAATTTATCAACAAGACGCGCCACTACCCCAAGGAAGCCTACGAGCAGGGCATAGAGGGGCGCGTGACATGCAGCTTCGTGGTGAACGCCGACGGTAACATCTCACATCTGAGGGTGATAAAGGGCAGCCACTCCTCGCTCAATATCGAGGCCATGCGCATACTCGCGGAGATGCCCAACTGGACACCGGGCAGACACGGCGACAAGTGCGTGCCGGTGAGAGTGGTGCACTGCATCCCCTTCCGGAAGTAAAGCCCACACAATATTACTCACACGGCCGGCGTTATATCTTAGATGACACCGATTCTCCGCAATATCGCCATTCTGATATGCAGCGCCGCCCCTCTGAGCGGGGCCGCCCAACTCGGAGCGAATGCCTATTCCTTTCTCGAAGTATCCTCTTCCACCCACGCCCAGGCGCTGGGAGGCTACGGCATAGCGGTGTCGGAGCCCGACGTGATGCTGACCGACCAGAATCCCGGTCTGCTTGGCCCTGAAATAGAGTCGGCAGTAGGGTTGAGCTATATGCGATGGATGGGTTCATCCAATTTCGCGTCGCTGAGGTTCGGCCACTCAGCCGGCCCGCGCGGGGCCTACGCCCTCGGGATACGTTATCTCGACTACGGCTCGATCGACGGCTACCTGCCCGACGGCACGTTCACCGGATCGTTCCGGCCGCAGGATGTGGCTGTGGAAGGCACCTACTCCCATGATTTCACCGATCGCCTGCGCGGAGGCATCACCGCCAAATTCATCTTCAGCAACTACGAAGAGTATTCCGCCATGGCGCTCGCGGCCGATCTGGGCCTCAACTACTATGACGACGAGCATCGTCTGTCGCTATCGGCCGTGATAAAGAACGCCGGCGGCCAGATAAAGAGATTTCACGACAGTTACGATCATCTGCCGTTCGACATCCAGCTCGGATACATGCAGGGGCTTGGAGAAGGGCCTTTCTCACTTGCCATCACGGCCCACCATCTCACACACTGGCACCTGCCCTATTATCATCATTCCGATGCTTCAGACGGTGCTGCCGACGGAGCCCCGCAGGAAGCGGAACAGAAATTTTTCAGCACTTTTTTCCGGCATCTGGCTTTCGGATTGCAATACACGCCTTCCGACCGCTTCTATGTGGCGCTGGGCTACAACTACAAGACACGCACCGACATGTCGTCGTGGCAGCGCAATTTCCTTTCGGGCTTCTCGCTGGGCCTGGGGCTGAACGTGAGCGATTTCGCCATCGGGCTTTCATATTCGCAGCCTCACAAGTCGGCTTCGACCATCGCGCTCAATCTCGCCTACTTCCTATGATAATTTGGAATTGAGAACTTCGTTTAATTGAGAATTGAGAATTGAGAATTTAGAATTTTGCATTTTGCATTATGCATTATCTTTAGAGACCTTAATGACCTTAGTATCCATCCGGATCTAAAACATCAACTCCATCATAACCCGAGCTTGAATTTGCCAAAGTGAATTTTTATTTGCACACGATTTATTTTTTTATTAATTTTGCATCCGAATACGCACCCATAGTTCAATGGATAGAATAATGGATTCCGGTTCCATCGATTGGGGT
>CAMWXO010000189.1 GCA_947178245.1 uncultured Porphyromonadaceae bacterium | reverse complement strand
TATCGAAGTATCAGATCGACAACATGAGCCGCATGGACTCGACGATGCTTATCGAGTATCAGAACCGTAACCGCTGATGTATGATTTATTAACCTTTAAGACACTACAACAATGGCTAATAGCAATATAGATCTTACATCGAAAGAATGGCGCGACATAGTATTCGCAGACAAGAACAAAGAGTTCGGTGCCTACGTAATGCGCCAGCAGAGCGACCGACGCCACAACCGTGCGTTCATCTACCTTCTTGCGGGCCTTGCAGCCCTCATCGGCATCATCATCGTCTGGGGCATCTATAGCGACAAGATGGCTGAGAAAGCAGCCATCGAAGCCAAGATGCAGGCTGAGAAGATGCTTGCTGCCCAGCTCGAGCAGATGGAGCAGGATGAACCTGAACCGGAACCCGAAGAGCAGAAAATGGAGATAGAGATTCCTGAAGTGCCTCAGGAAGTGCTCGCTACAGTACAGGTGACTCAGATCGCCATCGTAGACGACGTGAAGAATGAGGTGATGGAAATGGAGCAGCAGCTCGAAGACAACACCGCCCGCGGTGTCGTTAATCAGGAAGGCTCTGACGACGCCGATAAGTTCAAGGCAGTGCAGGAAGCTGTCGTGGTAAAAGAACCGGAACCTGTGAAGCCTAAGGAAGATGAGATCTTCCAGGCGGTAGAGCAGCCCGCTGAATTCCCCGGTGGCCAGGCTGCCCTCATGAAGTGGCTCAGCTCTAACATCCACTATCCTGAAGCAGCCCAGCAGAACGACGTTCAGGGCCGTGTGATCGTGAAATTCGTCGTAGAGAAAGACGGTTCCGTTTCTCAGGCAACGATTCTGAAGGGCGTGGATAAAGACCTCGACAAGGAAGCTCTCCGTGTCGTGAACAAGATGCCGAAATGGCAAGCAGGTAAGAACAACGGTGTGGCCGTGCGTTCATACTTCACCCTCCCGGTAGTCTTCAAGCTCCAGCAGCAGTAATCACCACCCGCTACTATATTAAAAAAATCCCGTCTTGCAGAAAGACGGGATTTTTTTTAAACCATGTGGCGTTTCAAATGTTAAAATAATAAAAGAAGTAAAACCACTTAAATTATAAAGACATGAAAAATTTAGATGATCCCCAGACCGGGCAGCCCAAATCGTTCAGAATCGGATTCAACATCTTCATGATGCTTGTATACATCTCTGTAGGCGTACTCTTCTTCACAGGCTTCTTCAACATCGATAATAAGGTGATCAGCTATTGCGTTGGCGGACTCCTTGTGGCCTACGGAATCTGGCGAGGAGTGAGAGTCTACATCAACAATAAGGATGAGTGACGGCTTTACGTCAAATTCAAGACTGACTTTATGAAAAGAACCATCAGGAAAAGCCTGGCTCTCGCGGCAGTCTCTATTGCCGCGGCAGGTATGGCCATAGGCTGCTCCCCCATCAAGAGAGGTGAATATGTGGAAGGAAGCGCCACCATGTATTGCGACGACGGCTTCCGCCATGTGCTCCAGGAAGAAATAGAGGTTTTTGAATACCAATATCCCGAGAGCGCCATCATCCCCTACTACGTAGACGAGCAGACCGCTCTTGACTCGCTTCTTGAAGGGAAGACCCAGCTCGTGGTCACCACACACGAACTGACAAAAGACCAGATTCAATATCTCAAGGACAAGTTTCGCCGTATCGTGCGCCAGCGCTGCATAGCGGTGGATGCCGTAGCCCTCATAGTAAACAAGGATAATCCGGTATCTCTTCTCACTATGGATGATATCAAGGGAATAGTGCAGGGAAAGATCTCCAACTGGAGCCAGCTTGCCGTGGCCGACAAATCGGATATCAGACTCGTCTTCGACAATCAGGGCAGTTCCACAGTGAGCTACATGCGAGAGAAATTCCTCCCCGAAAACGGTAAGATTTCTGATAATCCCAACGCATTCGCGCAGAAAGACAATGCTGAGGTATTCGACATTGTTAAGAAAGACAAGAACGCCATCGGCATCATCAGCGTGAGCTGGCTCGGCGCGGATCTGCAGGAAGCTAAGAATGTGCCGGTTGACAAGCGGATGGAAGACTATGCTGTGGAAAACGACACTATCGCCACTAACCTCACCACTGAAGTGAAGATTCTGAAGATAGCCAACCCGGTGGAAGAGAACGATTACTCCCTGCAGGGCTACATGCCCTATCAGGCCTATATCAACAGCGGTGAATACCCCCTTTTCCGCAAAGTCTACATGATAAGCTCCGCTTCAGGAAGCAGCGTCCTCAACAGTTTCTATCAGTTCTGCGGTGGATTTATCGGCCAGAAGATCATCTCGAAGACAGGCATCATGCCCTATCATCTCAGTTCGAGACTTGTAAACCTGAAATAGCGACAAAACCCTTAATATCATATTATCCGCTTCCCGAGCAGTCCGGGGAGCGGATTTCTTTGTGTGTCCGACCCGATAATGACACATTTTTTAACGTTACTACGCAATTTTTATTTGTAGATTTCGTATAAAATGATTATTTTTGCATCTAAGAATTGATCCGGCATTGATGCAGACATGGCATTGCCGGGCAAACACTTGTAAGAAATATCAATACTAAAACTCATATCAGAATGAAATTCAAAGCGTTATTCGCCGCCACTCTCGCAGCAGTGGCACTAAGCGGCTTCGCACAGACCCATCAGGAAGGTGCGGAATACTACAAGGCCGATCAGTTAGACAATGCGAAGGAACTTCTTCTCCGCAATCTCAACAATGCGGGCACCGACAAGGCTGTGGCCAACTATTATCTCGGCCTCATCGCCATTCAGGAAAACAAACTCGATGAAGCTGAGAAATATTTCGAGGCCGGCGTGCAAGCCAACCCCAATTATGCCTACAACCACATCGGCATCGGCGGCATGGCCCTTCAGAAAGGCGACGTAAAGACTGCAGAGATTCAGTTCAGGTCCGGTGAGAAACTCGTGAAGAAAAATGCCGGCGCAGAAATCGACATCGCACGCG
>CAMWXO010000188.1 GCA_947178245.1 uncultured Porphyromonadaceae bacterium | reverse complement strand
TTCAAACACTACGGCTTCTTCAGGGCGGATTACGTTGAATCTCACGTCGATTGGCAACCCGCGGTTGAAGTATGCGAAGATACGCGACAGAATCTCTTTTCCGTCTTCAAAGGTGTGGATGGTGATGTCTCCCTCGATGCCTGAGAGCGCCATGGTGCCGATGAGCCCCGGCAAGCCAAAGACATGGTCGCCGTGAAGGTGAGTCAGAAAAATGTTGTTGAGGCGGTTGAATTTGAGCTTCTGCCTCATCATCTCTTTCTGTGCCCCTTCGCCGCAGTCTACCATGAAGAGGTTATCGCGGAAATTCACCACGGTGCTCGAGGGGTTGTGGGCCGTGGAGGGCTTGGCGCTTCCGCATCCGAGTATGTTTACTTCAAACTTCTCCAAATTCTTTATAGCATTTCTCAATTATTATAACTTCCTATTAATTAGGAGTTCTCCATTCTCCATTCTCCATTCTCCATTCTCAATTCTCAATTAAACGAAGTTCCCAATCATTTGCGTAGCATCTGCTCGTAGTCTTTGGCCAGACCGCCGGTGCCGGTCTCCTTGTAGAGCGAGGGAAGATCATGACCGGTCTCCTTCATCACGGTCACGAGCTTATCGTAAGATACACGGTGACTGCCATCGGTGAAGGAGGCATACACGTTTGCATCCAGAGCCCTGGCCGCCGCGTATGCGTTGCGCTCTATACAGGGTATCTGCACCAAGCCGCACACGGGGTCGCACGTCATGCCGAGATGATGCTCGAGGCCCATCTCGGCCGCATATTCTATCTGGGCCGGGCTGCCGCCGAAGAGTTGGGTGGCGGCCGCGGCAGCCATGGCACATGCCACTCCCACCTCACCCTGACAGCCTACATCGGCTCCCGAGATCGAGGCGTTGTGCTTGGCCACATTGCCGAAGAGTCCGGCCGTGGCGAGGGCGTGCACCATCTGGGCGTCGGCGAAATGGCGGCTTTCCCAAAGGTGATAGAGCACGCCGGGGATCACTCCGCTTGAGCCGCAAGTAGGGGCCGTGACGATTTCCCCGCCCGAGGCGTTCTCTTCGCTCACCGCGAGGGCGTAGGCGAATACGCGTCCGCGGCTCTTGAGATTGTCTTTGTAGCCGCCGGCTTTCACGTAGTAGGCGCAGGCCTTGCGCTGGAGATTGAGCGGCCCGGGAAGCCGCCCCTCTTTCTGAAGCCCGCGTTCCACAGCGGCTTTCATCACCTGCCACACCTCAAGAAGATAATCCCAAATCTCCTTTCCCTCACACTGCTCCACGTATTCCCAATATGTATGTCCCGTGCGCTCGCAGTAGGCCATTATGTCGGATATGGTGCTGAGAGGGTAGATGTCGCCCGATTCGGTATATGTTTTCCCCTCTTCTTCCAGAGCTCCGCCGCCCACGCTGAACACTGTCCATTGGTCGGTTGGCACGCCATTGTCGTCAAGACTCCTGAACATCATGCCGTTGGGATGGTGGGGGAGGAAGATGTCGGAACGCCATATTATGTCTACTTTTTTGCCGGTCTTTTCCAACTCGTCGAGAATGGCGAAATCCGTCATGTGGCCCTTGCCGGTGGCGGCAAGGCTGCCGTAGAGGGTGACTTCAAATGCCGAAGCCCCGGGATGGGAGTCGCGGAAGATCTGGGCGGCTTTCCTCGGGCCCATCGTGTGCGACGAGGAGGGGCCGGTGCCTATGCGGAATAGTTCTTTGAGCGATTTCATGGCTATTTTTCTACAAAATTAATGCTTTATTTTGGTTTTTTAGGAAAGATTAAGTAGATTTTTTTTTAAAGATTATGAATCAAGCGTTTTTTTTTCTAATTTTGCAGTCCGAATCAAAACAACCAATACAGAATGCTTAAAAAATTCATACTTCCGTCGTTGGCGCTCTCTTTGCTCGCCACCTCATGCGACTTAGGCAATAAGGACTCGTTTTATACGGTGCCTTTTAACGTATATAATGTGATCACCGACATGCACTCGGCTTCAGACCCTGTGCAGTTCTCTCCTTCTACATACTCTCTGAAGCACAATGTCACAAAAGACGTAATCAGCATCGACGCCTCGAATATCTCCATCAACGGGCAGAAATTCTCCTTCGAGACAGGCGAGATGACATATAAGGTCGACAGCTTCAAACTTCCGGCCGACGAAGGCGGATCAGACAGCTATAAGGCCAACTGGACTTTCGGTGGATCTGAAGTCTCTGCCTCAGGCGCTACGCTCGGCTACTTCAACGGGAAAATCAACTGGTATTACATTCCAGGCACCTCCAACCAGCTCAATCCTTATTTTCAGGTCACCACGGCCCAGGGGCTGAACCTCAGTTATCAGCTCAACGACCGCTACATGGTGCAGACCATCAACCCGTATATGTATTATATGGGGTCTACTACTGAAAGTCAGGACGGCAGCATCGTGAACGTCACCGACAAGTATCACTATTTCCTTGAATTGAACTTCATCAATAAGGAAGCTACGGTCTACGTCTACAACCGCATCTATGACGGCAACAATAAGATAGTGAATCCCCAGATGGTGCGCATGCAGGGTGTGAAATTTGTGCTTAACCACAATGGCTTCTCTCTTCAGGATGCGTCGCCCAAAACGCAGGTAAGGCTTATTGATGAGCAAGGCAAGGAGAACGATCTCGCCGACAATGCCGCTTATCAGGTTACGGATTTCTCTCTCGACTTCCTTTCGGCCGATTTCACTCAGGTGCGCATCGCCTTCAAACTCGCCGGCAAGGATCTCACATTTCAGGGCACTTGCGTAGCAAGCGGCTCGCCGATACTTTGATCCCGCCTCCCGAGGCCGCAGCCCATAGCGCGTGTCTCCAAAATAAAAATGCAAAAAAATCGCAAAAACATTTGGCAGGATAAAAAATAATGCTTAACTTTGCAGTCGCAAACGCAAGAAAGCTACTGCAAAGTCTTTTTTTGGAGTGATGCTCGAGTGGCTGAAGAGGCACGCCTGGAAAGCGTGTATACG
>CAMWXO010000187.1 GCA_947178245.1 uncultured Porphyromonadaceae bacterium | reverse complement strand
CGGCACCGCTACGTTTATCTCCGGTATTTCAGGATCGGTTTCGGCCTTGGAGTGCTTTGAGCAGCCGCCCGCGAGCGCAGCCGTGGCTCCGGCAGCCGTTATGAGGAGGTAAAGACTGAGATTCTTCATGACTGATATATGTGATTAAGGGTTATTATTTATAGTTTATGGTGCGGGCAGAGAGATCTGACTCGCCTGACTTCCATCCGCCGCCGAGAGCCTCGTAAAGATTGACTACGGCGGTGAGCGCCTTGCCCTGGGCGGTGATCTGTGAATCCTGATTGGAGATGAAACTCAACTGGGCGTCCACCACATTGTTGAATGGCGACAGGCCTTTCTTGTAGAGCTGCACGGCAAGGTCGAGCGAGCGCCGGCTCTCATCGATCACGTCGGCTGTCAGCTCGATGGTCTTCATCGCTGACTTGAATGTGGTGGTTGCATTCTGCACCTCCACCACGGCCTGCATAACTGTGAAATTATAATTATCTATCGAGGCCTCGAGCTGGGCCTTGGCTGAAGCCACACGGTTGCTTCTTGCGAGGCCGTCGAAGACGGTCCATGACAGAGTGGGTGCCACTTCCCATGATATGCTTCGGCCGGTGAAGAGATTCTTCGCATTGTGGGCCTCCGTGCTGATGCTGCCCGTGATGGAGAGGGTGGGGAGGAAATCTTTCTTCGCTATGCCCGCCTGAGCCGCGTACTCCGCCAGTTCGTATTCCGCGCGTATTATGTCGGGGCGGCGTCGCAGCAGGTCGGCCGGGACTCCCAGTTGGGCTCCGTATTTGATTTCGGGCATTGGAGCGGGAGTGCCGAGCCAGCCGTCTATTTCCTGAGGATAGCAGGCCGTGAGCAGTGCGATGGAGTTGATGGTGCTCTCTATCATAGCCTGGAGCGGTGGTATGGTGGCTTTGGTGGATGCCACTACTATCTTCGACTGCGTTACATCGAGCATGCTTGCGAGCCCTGCCTTGAATCGTGCTTCCACTATAGCGAGCACCTTGGTCTGCTCTGCCAGATGATTGTTGGCCACGAGTAGCTCATTCTGATACGTGCGCAGATTGATGTAGGCCTTGGCCACGTTGGCGGCCAGCGCCACCATAGTGGCTTCATATTCAGCCCGGGTTGCATTGTAGGCCGCTTTGTTGGCCTTCACGTTCTCGGTGATTTTTCCGAATAGGTCTATTTCCCATTGTGCTGAGGCTCCAATGGAGAAATAACTGTATGGGTCGGCTTTTTCAGGAACGGGGTCTGTGGTTCCGGACGACTGTCCCTTAGTCCAGCCTGCGTTGAGATTGATAGTGGGGAAGTAGGCACCTTTGGCTACCTCGACCGTACGCCGGGCCATATCGATGCGCTTCACTGCCGCGGCAAGATTGTAATTGCGGTCTATGGCCATGTTTATAAGGGAATCGAGCGAGGAGTCGCCGAATGTTTTCCACCATTCATCGTCGTTTGGCAGTTTCTGATTATAGGGCGACGTGTAAGACCATTGTCCGGGAATCGTATCGGTCAGCCATTGCGGTTGGGATGATTGCGCGAACGCGGCAAAAGCCGTCAGCGTGGCCCCTAAGCCGCACATTATAGTCTTCAGCAGATGGTTCATAGCGGAATTTCGTGTTTTTCAGTTTTATGAATGTAGATGCCTTTTTAAGCAAAACGTACAATGGCCGGGATAGTTCAATAGTATATGTAAAAAATTCTATGTCAGTTTGATGTGGTGACGGGTGCTTCGGCTGTCATTTTGATTGAATTGCAGCATGACATATCGCGGCTATTGGTATTTTTAATGGAAAAGTGTTGTATGTAATCGAAATTTTTGTTATCTTTGCGCTTTCAAAGTGAATCAAGATATGTCAGCAAAGAAAACTCGCATCCTTCTCATATATACCGGAGGCACGATCGGCATGATAGAGAATCCGGACACGAAAGCATTGGAGCCTTTCGACTTCAATCATCTCCTCGACAATGTGCCCAAGATCAAGATGCTTGATTTCAAGATTGACAATTTCCAGTTTGACGTGCCAATTGACTCGGCCGACATGAATCCTGCTCACTGGGGTCAGATGGCCAAGGTGATAGAAGACAATTATGATGACTACGACGGCTTCGTGATTCTCCACGGCACAGACACTATGGCCTATACGGCCTCGGCCCTGAGCTTCATGCTCAACAATCTCACCAAGCCGGTGATCATCACCGGCTCCCAGTTGCCGATTGGCGAGGTGAGGACAGACGGCGAGGAAAATCTGATCACCGCTCTGCAGGTGGCTGCAGCCAAAGACACCGATGGAGGCCCTATGGTGAGGGAAGTGGCTATTCTATTTCAGAATTCCCTGTTGAGGGGCAATAGGAGTACGAAATTCTCTGCCGATAACTTCGATGCCTTCAGGTCGAGCAATTATCCGGTGCTCGCTAATATTGGTCTTGATATCACCTATAATAAAGACGCCTTGCTCCGCCCCACGAAAGGGAAGGAGTTTAAGGTAGAATATTTAATGGATACCAATGTCACTTATCTCGACCTTTTCCCGGGAATACAGGAAAGTGTCGTGAAAGCCGTACTTTCCATTCCCGGATTGAAAGGTGTGGTGATGAAGACCTATGGCGTAGGTAACAGTCCAAGTAATCCGTGGCTTTTCGACTGCATACGCGATGCCGTGCATAAGGGGCTTCTCGTCATCAACATATCGCAATGTTCCAACGGCAAGGTGACGCCTATGAAGTATTCCGCCGGAGTGGGTCTGGCCAAAGCCGGCACCGTCTCGGGCCACGATCTCACATCAGAAGCGGCTATCACCAAGATGATGTATCTCTTCGGAATGGGGGCCACCGCACAGCTTGCCGGCAAATATATGGAAAAAAACCTCCACGGCGAACTCACTGAATAACCATCTGCAGGTTGGCACCAGACGTGGCACGCCACGACGTCCCTACACTTTTGGCTGAGTTACAGCTATAAACGTTGGGACATCGCGTGCGATGTCTTCTAAGTATATTAAATA
>CAMWXO010000186.1 GCA_947178245.1 uncultured Porphyromonadaceae bacterium | reverse complement strand
CGGAGAAAGAATGGAATGAGGAGAATGCAAAATGTCTCGGATGCCTGGGAAATGGCTATGAGGGCATTTGCGTTATTCGCTCCGAATGTGTCTGAGAAGGATTCTATCAGTCTGAAACTCTTTATGAATGGATTGGCAAAGCCATTGGTGATTTGCAGCGAAACGCCCAAAAGCATGGAGAAGATGAAGAATATCGCCATCTGTTTGTTTTTAAACAGTGAGAATGCATTCAGTCCAAGCACTTCAGAAAGAGAGAATCCCTTTTTTGTCTTATCTACCGGACACGGTGTGAGAGTCAAGGCATAAAGACAAAGTATTAGGCTTACAACGCCTGAAGTCAAAAGTTGTGCGTAAGAGTCCTGATAACCTGTAAAGTTGACAAAAAGCATCATGCAGATGAAGCCTATCGTGCCGAATACACGAATGGGAGGAAAATGCTTCACTGTATCGAGTCCTGCACGCGAAAGACCAGTATAGGCCACGGAATTTGCCAATCCTATTGTCGGCATGAAGAATGCAACCGATATGGTATAGAGTGAGAAGAGTGGTCCGAATGCTACGGAATCTCCCGCCTGACAAGCATACATGCCGGCGCCAATCATGAAAATCCCGGCCAGGAGATGACAGAGACTCAGCATCTTTTGGGCAGGAATATACCTGTCGGCGATGGCTCCTATGATTGCAGGCATGAAAATTGACACGATGCCTTGCACGGCATAAAAAATACCTATGTTGGAAGATAAGCCGATTTCATAAAGATAGCTTCCGAGTGAAGTGAGGTAGGCGCCCCAAACGGCAAATTCCAAGAAACTCATCACTGCCAGACGGCACTTGAGAGCAAATTTTCCGGTTTCCATTTTGTTAGTATGTGATGTTAGATCGTTATTTTATGATGATGGTTTGATTGTCGAAAGCAAGTTTCACATGCTCGGGCAAGAGGGTCGCAGTCTCTACGTAGCGACCCATCTTATGCGAAGCATGGGTGAGGAAGCAGCGTCGGGGCATTATTTCCTCTATAAGGGCGAGCGCCTCGTGCAGTATGAGATGCGCGAAATGCTCCTTTTCAATGCGCAGGCAATTGATGATGAGCACGTCGAGCCCCGTGAGTTTCTCTTTCTCACTCTCCGGGATTGTCTTTACATCCGTAAGGTAGGCGAAATCCCCGATTCTGTAGCCTAACACCGGGAGTTTCCCATGCATGACATTCACAGGAATTATCTTCAGCCCGTCTATTCTGAATGGCTGGGAGCCTATCTCATGCAGATCGAGACCGGGTACTCCGGGATATCTGTGCTCTCGGAAGCAGTAATCAAGCCTTTTTCTGAGATCCGAGGCTGTCTCTGCATTGGCGTATATCGGCATATTCCTGTCGGCGCAAAAAGGTCTGAGGTCATCGATACCTCCAACGTGGTCATAATGCTGATGCGTGAGGAGCACTGCGTCGATGGAATGCAGATCGTGGCGTAGAGCCTGCTGCCTCAGATCGGGGGAGGCGTCAATGAGAAGGCGTAGACCGTGGGTCTCTACCAGAATCGATGCCCGAAGCCGCTTGTCGCGGGGATCGTCTGATCTGCATGTCTCGCAAGTGCATCCCATCTCAGGCACTCCTTTAGATGTTCCGCTTCCAAGTATGGTTATCTTTATGGTCTGATCGATGTAGTTCACTTCCGGCACAAGTGAGATGCCGAACATGTCTCTCACTGTGCGCACGACGTGGTCGGCTACGTCGGCAACATTCTTGGCCGACGCGCCTCCTATGTTGGCTATCACGAGGGGCTGCGACGGCCATACTTCCGCGCCTCCGATGCTGAATCCCTTCAGTCCGGCACGGTCTATCAACTGAGCCGCCGACAGCTTCATCTGCCATTTTGAGATGGAGCGCGGCGAGAGATCTAATCCGCGTGTCTCGATCTCTTCCTCATAGAAATACCGGTGGATCACCGGATTCTTGAAGAAAGATCCGGCGCTTCCTATCAGTGCGGGATCCGGGAGCTTGCCTGCTCGCAGACGCACCACTTCATCGGCAAGCTCGCGTAGGGTGGGGGTGTGGCCGATGCGCTCCGCATACTTCTGCAGGGGCTCGTAGGTGAGGTTACGGGCATCCGAGCCTCTTCTGAGGTGAAAACTAACCCGAAGCACGATGTATTTCCCTTTCCCCTCGTGCTTGAAAATGGAATCACGATAGCCGAAATGGCACTCTTCATTCTTGAGCACCACGGTGGTGCGCGTATCTGTGTCGAAGCATTCCACTGTGTGGATGAAGTCTCCCGCCTCGGCGCCGTAAGCCCCTACATTCTGCACGGCTGAGGCTCCGACCTCGCCCGGGATGCCGGCCATATTCTCAAGCCCGGCTATGTCATGCGCGATGCACCATTCCACAAGATCAGTCCATATCACACCTGCCCCTGCTATCACGAAGACATTTTCCTCATCCTTGCAGTATTCGCTGATTCCCTTTATTCCTGAATGGAGCACGAGCCCCTTGAAAGAGTCCATGAAAAGAAGATTCGAGCCTGCACCGATATGAAGAACCTCATTTTCGATAAATTCCGGTGTCCTGCTGAGGGCAAGAAGTTGCTTCTCATTCTCATATTCTGCATATAGGGAGGCCGTGGCAGGCACCTTGAAGGTGGTCAGGTGTGTCAGGTCTTTATCATGTTCGATGGTCATAGTCTGAATCGTTTTAGAAGTCCGTCGGTAAACAATAGATAGGCACCGTTTTTATATTGCCAGAAGTCTACGGTCTCGTTGGCATCGTGTCCGGCATTGATCTCGTCGGGGTTTCCCAGCACGAGTTTGCATTCCTCTTTCGTCATACCTTCGCATACCCGGCCCGTCTGTATGTATTTCCAATGCTCGTCACTGATCTGCGGATAGCGAGCCTTAGGGTCGGAAAGGAAGAAAACGGAAGGGAAACTCCTGCTGTCAGACATGTCGGAGGTATAGTAAATCGGGATGATGGCTGTATTCCCGTCTTGCGGGATGATCTTAACTTTAGCCAGGAGGT
>CAMWXO010000185.1 GCA_947178245.1 uncultured Porphyromonadaceae bacterium | reverse complement strand
GAAAAGATGTGCAGATCGACACTTCAGTCGAGCCGGAGGCAAAGATTGTGAAATTTTCGGTTAGGCAGAATCTTAGCCGCATAATATTCAGCGGTATTCCCTGGGCTTGCGAAGGCCTGGCGGTGTATGGCTTCAGCGTGTTCCTCCCTGTGCTCGTGATGGCTCTCGGCATAGAGAGTTCCCATACCGTGGGCATTCACAAGATCATAGACTCCGTATGGGTCACGGCAGCGGTGAATTTCTTTATCCTGCCCGGCTTCATATTGGGTCTTGTCATGATGCGCAAGGTCAATAATGTGAAGATGCTCTACACGGGTTTCCTCTTCAG
Organism: uncultured Porphyromonadaceae bacterium; assembly: GCA_947178245.1. Taxonomy (GTDB): domain Bacteria; phylum Bacteroidota; class Bacteroidia; order Bacteroidales; family Muribaculaceae; genus Lepagella. The sequence continues at coordinate 2,685 of CAMWXO010000185.1, read as the reverse complement.
TGCCGTCGGTCTGGTATTGCTTCTCGTGTCATATCTGCTGAAATGGCCTATGGCGTGGATGCTTGCAGGCTTCGTGATATTCGAGCTCGCTCTCAATGCGGGCCCTCACCTCATCACCTTCATCGTTCCATCGCGCATCTATCCTGTGGTCGAGCTGGGTGTTGGCAACGGCATAGCCGCCATGATCGGTAAGGTAGGAGCCGTGGGAGGCGTGATACTTATGCCGATTTTGCTCGAACTCGGAGGCATGATCCTTGTGCTCGGTGTCTCGGCCGGTGTGATGCTGCTCGGGGCAGTGATAGGCATGGTATATGGAAAGATATTGAAACTTGTATAACCCTTTAAAACGTAGATAAGAGTCATGCACATGGCCGATGCCCTGATGTCGCCCGCCGTCGCGGTCACTGCCGGAGCGGCAGCCGCGGCTTTGATCGTAGTCTCCGCCAACAAGATAAAGGGGAGTTCCCGTGAGGGCCTAACTTCGATGATGGGCATTATGGGAGCGTTCGTTTTCGCCGCGCAGATGATCAATTTCACTATCCCCGGTACCGGATCGAGCGGACATATCATCGGGGGAATCATGCTTGCGGCCCTGCTCGGGCCCTGGGCGGCCTTCCTGACTCTGAGCTCTGTGCTGATTGTGCAGTGCCTTGTGTTTGCAGATGGCGGCCTCATGGCTCTCGGATGCAATATCATCAATATGGCGGCCATGAGTTGCCTGGTGGCCTATCCGCTGATATTCCGGCCCATCATGCGCAGGGGCATCTCTTCCCGACGCCTTATGTGGTCGTCGGTGCTTTCATCGGTAGCCGGCCTGCTTCTTGGTGCATTCCTCGTGTCGGTGGAGACGGTACTCTCCGGTGTTACGGCACTCCCGTGCGTGACTTTCCTGTCTGTGATGATACCTATTCATCTCGTGATTGGGGCTTGCGAAGGAGTGGCCACAGGATTGGTGCTGATGTTCGTATTCAGAAGCAGCCCGTCGCTTCTGTATGGCGAGACGGGGGAAGCATCATCCTCTGAATCTTCGCGCCGCAAGGTGCTGATAGCGTTTGCGGCGACGGCCATTGTGTTGGCAGTGGGTTTCACATGGTTGGCGTCGTCTGATCCGGATGGTCTCGAGTGGTCGATAGAGCGTATCACCGGTAGCACGGAACTCGCTCCCGCCGCCGCTCCTGTCACGGCTGTTATCCCTGATTATGAATCTTATTTTGCGGGTATCGTCGGAGCCATTATCGTGATGGTGATGCTGTGGGCGCTCTCGGCGCTGATATTCCGTCATCGTCGTTGTTGAGAGCACATGGCGTCTATCGAGAAAGCCATCACTCGGCTAAATTCGCTTGAAGCGGGCCGCGGGGGAGGCAACCCCGCAGGCGACGTGCGGGTGCAGCTGTGGGTCACGGTGGCTTTTCTCCTGGCCTTGCTCAGCATTCCGGTCTATGATCCGGCCCGTCTTCTCTGGATGGCGTGTTACCCGATAATCTCAAGTGAGATATGCGGCATCGGCTATCTCCGTGTGCTGCTTCGTTCGCTTTGGATTCTTCCCCTTGTGGTGGTGATAGGTGTCTTCAATCCGCTGCTTGATAATGCCGTGGTCTGGAAGATAGGCCCGGTTGAGATAAGCAGGGGATGGCTCTCGTTCATTTCATTGGTGATCAGGGGTCTGTTGGCTTTCCAAGCCCTCGTGGTGCTCGTGGAATCTTGCGGGTTTCAGGATATCTGCAGGGCTCTGCGTTATTTCAAATGCCCCGGTGTGCTTGTCACGCAACTCATGATGCTCTATCGCTATCTGGGCGTGCTGATGCAGGAGGCGCTGCTTATGAAGCGCGCGAGAGAGGCTCGCGGTTATGGCCGCAAAAGTTATCCACTTCGCCTCTGGGCCACGTTTGCCGGACAGCTGTTGCTGCATTCCGTGAAGAGTGCCATGAGGGTGCATGTGGCAATGACCGCGAGGGGATTCGACGCAGTGTTTCGTTTCCGACGGTTTTCGCACGCTCCGTCAGCACGCGACTGGGTTTATCTCATAGTTTGGATTGGAGTCTTCGCTGCATTGCGTTTCCTTGATCTTACTGCTTTCGTGGGGCGTCTAATCATGTAAATTTCTTAAGCAATATGTCTCATCATTATATACAATTTTCCGATGTAACCTACGCCTATCCCGATGGCACCAGGGCACTTGATCATGTAAGTTTTCTCATCACGCATGGTGAGAAAGTGGCGCTTCTCGGGCTTAACGGTGCCGGTAAGTCTACATTGATCCTTCACACCAACGGAATCCTCATGCCCGAGAGCGGTGAAGTGAATGTAGGCGATGTGCCAGTATGCAGGAAGACACTTACGCTCGTGCGCCGGAGTGTAGGACTCGTGTTTCAGAATTCTGACGATCAACTGTTTATGCCCACCGTAGAGGAGGATGTGGCCTTCGGGCCGCTCAACATGAGATTGCCTGTAGAAGAAGTGGATCGCCGTGTGGATGATGCTCTCGAAGCCGTGGGAGCCCTTGACCTCAGACACCGCAACCCGGCCACACTCTCTGGCGGACAGAAGAAAGCCGTGGCTATAGCCACAGTGTTGTCGATGGGCCCGTCGATTCTTGTATTGGACGAACCAACCTCCGATCTTGATTGTGCCGCACGGCGGCGTCTGATCAACCTACTGAAAGGATTTGACCATACACTTCTTATA
>CAMWXO010000184.1 GCA_947178245.1 uncultured Porphyromonadaceae bacterium | reverse complement strand
GTGTAGCTGATAGGCTCAAACACGAGTCCAGAGAAATTCACCGGGCTTCCGTGGCTCAGGTGTCCGCCGTGGCTAAGATCCATACCCATGAATTTGTCGCCCGGCTCCAGACAAGCCATGAAGACCGCCATGTTGGCCTGTGCGCCGGAATGAGGCTGCACGTTGGCCCATTCAGCACCGAAAAGTTTCTTTGCGCGCTCGATGGCTATGGTCTCGGCCTCGTCTACGACCTGGCATCCGCCGTAGTATCGTTTGCCCGGATAGCCTTCGGCATATTTGTTGGTGAGGCAGCTTCCCATCGCGCGCATTACCTCGTCGCTTACGAAATTCTCACTGGCTATCAACTCTATTCCCCTGCGCTGGCGCAGATGTTCGCGGTCGATAATGTCGAATATTTCGTTGTCTCTTTTCATGTCTGTCGTTGTCTGATTGTTTAAGTGAGAAATAGAATGATATTAACCTCCGAAGTTATCGTAGTGAATTGATTCGGGTTCCACTCCGAGGTCGTAGAGCATTTTGTTCACAGCGTTGCTCATCGGGCCAGGGCCGCACATATAGTATTCGATTTCTTCGGGAGATTCGTGATCTTTCAGGTAAGTGTCGTGCATCACGTTGTGCACGAAGCCCGGAGTATATTTCACTCCTGCCGCGTCGGCCGCCGGATCGGGACGGTCGAGAGCGAGATGGAAGTGGAAATTGGGGAATTCCTTCTCAAGCTGCAGGAAGTCGTCGAGATAGAATACTTCGTTGAGGGCGCGTGCGCCATAGAAGTAGTCCATGCGGCGGTTGGTGGTCTTCAGTGTCTTCGTCAGCCACATTATCTGCGCGCGCAAGGGAGCCATGCCGGCACCGCCGCCAACCCATATCATCTCCTTGTCTGAGTCCACGATAGGATGGAAATCGCCGTAGGGGCCCGACATCATCACCTTGTCGCCTGGCTTCAGGGTGAAGATATAGCTTGAGGCTATGCCCGGCGGCACGTCCATGAATCCCACCTGGGGTTTCGGCTTGAACGGGGGTGTGGCGATTCTCACCGTAAGCATGATGCGGTCGCCCTCCTCGGGATAGTTGGCCATTGAGTAGGCGCGTACCGTCTCTTCATCGTTGGTGCATTTCAGCGTGAAAAGTCCGAATTGTTCCCATGCGGGGAGATATTCCGGCCCTATCAGGTCTTTGTCGATATCCTTGTCGTATGTCATGCTGAACTTCGGAATACGAATCTGTGCATAGCTGCCCGGAATGAAGTTCATGTGTTCTCCCGGCGGGAGAGCCACGATGAATTCCTTTATGAACGTGGCTACATTCCGGTTGCTGATCACCTCACATTCCCATTCCTTTACGTCGAGAGCGGCCTCGCTGACACGTATCTCCATGTCTGACTTCACTTTCACCTGGCATCCGAGGCGCCAGTGATCCTTGATTTCCTTGCGGGTGAAATGCACGGCTTCGGTGGGAAGCATCTCTCCGCCTCCCGATATCACCTGGCAGCGGCATTGTCCGCATGAGCCTTTGCCGCCGCATGCCGACGACAGATGCACTCCGGCGTCGTTGAGCGTCATGAGCAGCGATTTGCCACTTTTCGTGAGAAGTGCCTTCTGGCCGTTGTTGATGCTGATGGAGACGTCGCCGCTCTTCACGAGACGGCTCTTTGCAAGCAGAAGCACCGCCACAAGCACGAGCACCATGGCGAGAAATATGAGTGCCGCAGCGATTACGTTATGCCATTCTATCATGATTCTGATGATTTTTAGGGTTTAATGCCGAGGAAGCTCATGAAGGCGATGCCCATGAGTCCGGTAATGATGAAGGTGATGCCCGTGCCGCGAAGAGGTGCCGGCACAGCCTGTTCGTCGAGACGCTCACGAATTGCTGCAAGAGCGGTGATGGCGAGCAGCCAGCCTATACCTGAGCCCACGCCATACACGGTGGCTGTCCAGGCGTTGGAAAATTCCCTCTGCTGCATGAACAATACCGCTCCGAGTATCGCGCAGTTCACTGCTATCAGAGGTAGGAATATGCCGAGGCTGGCATACAGGGCAGGGGTGTATTTTTCGATAGCCATCTCAAGAATCTGAACGAGCGCCGCTATGACGGCGATAAACATTATCAGACCGAGAAAACTGAGGTCGGCGTCGGCATATTCAGCTCCAAGCCAGCTAAGCGATCCGGGCGTGAGGATGTATTCGTTTATACACCAGCACACGGGCAGGGCTATCGTCAGGACGAATGTCACGGCTATGCCAAGTCCGAAGGCCGTCTTCACATTCTTCGACACAGCAAGGAAACTGCACATGCCGAGGAAGTAGGCGAATATCATGTTGTCGATAAAAATCGAGCGTATGAACAAGTTAAGATTTTCCATATCTTTCTGTCGTTGTCAATGAATGAAAGGGGCTGTCCATTACTTAGCCTTGCGGTTGTGAAACCAGATGATGCAGGCCACCGTGATGAGTGCCATCGGGGGCAGGATCATCATGCCGTTGTTCTGATAGCCGAGATCGTAGAACACCTGCGGAACCACCTGAAATCCCCAGAGGGTGCCGCTTCCGAAGAGCTCGCGGAAGAATGCCACGATCACGAGTATGATGCCGTAGCCTAAAGCATTTCCAATTCCGTCGAGAAACGCGTTGAAGGGTGTGTTGTTGAGTGCGAAAGCCTCAAGGCGTCCCATTATGATGCAGTTGGTGATGATAAGGCCAATGAAGACAGAGAGCTGCTTGCTCACTTCATAGTTCCATGCCTTCAGCACCTGATCGACTATGACTACGAGCGCCGCAACGACCACAAGCTGCACGATGATGCGTATTGATGTCGGGATGGTATTGCGTATAAGTGAGATGATGACATTGGAGAGGGCGAGTACAGCGAGCACCGATATCGTCATCACTACTGCAGGCTGAAGTTTTGCGGTTACGGCCAGCGCCGAACATATACCGAGAATCTGGACAATCACGGGATTGTCATTGCTCAGGGGATTGATGAGCGGTTCAAGACGTTTTCTGATATTTCCCATAATTATTCTTTATT
>CAMWXO010000183.1 GCA_947178245.1 uncultured Porphyromonadaceae bacterium | reverse complement strand
CGGTTTGCGTGCTCGAAGCCATGAAGATGGAAAACGACGTGAAGGCTTCCCTCGGAGGCACCGTGCAGAAGATCCTGGTGAGCGTGGGCGACGCCGTGCTTGAAGGCAACGATATCATGATCATCGGCTAATTCCCTAACATCTCAAGTAAATATTAATCATGATACTTACACAGACATTCTGGGAATTCCTTTCAGAAAACATATCGACATTCTGGAACTTCACGGGCTTTGCCAACTGCCAGTATGAGAATCTCATCATGCTCGTAGTGGGATGCTTCTTCGTATGGCTCGCCATCAAGAAGAACTTCGAGCCCCTTCTGCTCGTTCCGATCGGCTTCGGTATGCTTATCGGCAACATTCCCTTTCAACCCGGTATGGAAATAGGCATCTATGAGCCCGGTTCCGTACTCAATATCCTCTACAACGGTGTGGAGAAAGGATGGTATCCGCCACTGATCTTCTTAGGCATCGGCGCCATGACCGACTTCTCGGCCCTGCTCGCAAATCCCAAACTCATGATCATCGGCGCATGCGCCCAGTTCGGTATCTTCGGAGCCTACATGCTCGCGCTGCTTATCGGAATGGATCCCCTTTCGGCAGGTTGCGTGGCCATCATCGGCGGTGCCGACGGCCCTACAGCCATCTTCACCACCTCGAAACTGAATCCGGCGCTTCTGGGTGCCGTAGCGGTATCGGCCTATTCCTACATGGCCCTCATCCCGCTCATCCAGCCCCCGCTGATGCGCCTCTTCACTACAGACAAGGAGCGTAAGATCAAGATGAAGCCCGCCCGCGTGGTTTCGCAAGACGAGAAGATCATCTTCCCGATCGTAGGACTGATGCTCACCTGCTTCATCGTACCCTCGGGCCTTCCGCTGCTCGGCATGCTCTTCTTCGGCAACCTTCTCAGGGAAAGCGGCGTGACCACACGTCTGGCCAAGACTGCCAGCAACGCGATGACCGATATCGTGACGATTCTTCTCGGTCTGACCGTAGGAGCTTCGACGCAGGCCGACCTCTTCCTCACGAAAGAGACCCTCTTCATCTTCCTGCTCGGCTTCATCGCATTCATCATCGCGTCTTCGGCCGGCGTATTGTCAGTGAAACTGTTCAATCTCGTACTGCCCGAAAACAAGAAGATCAATCCGCTTATCGGCAATGCCGGTGTCTCGGCTGTGCCTATGGCAGCGCGTATCTCAAACAACTTGGGACTCGAGTATGACTCAAGCAACTATCTGCTGATGCACGCCATGGGCCCGAACGTGGCCGGTGTGATCGGTAGTGCGGTAGCAGCAGGTGTACTTCTCGCATTCCTTGGTTGATAGAAATTATTGAAACATGGTATATCGATTTAAACTTGTGAGCGACGAAGCGGCCAATTTCTGCCGCGAGATCGAGATTGACTCCGACTCCACTTTCCTTCAGTTGAGAAACACTATCCTTGAAAGCGTCGGCTATACGAAAGATGACATGAATTCATTCTTCATCTGCGATGACGACTGGCAGCGCAACTGCGAGGTGACCCTGATCGACATGGGAAGCAGTTCCGACTGCGATATATGGCTGATGGACGAGACTCCCGTGGGAGAACTCGTGGAAGACGAGGGACAGAAGATGATGTTCATTTTCGATTATCTCACCGAGCGAGCATTCTTCATGGAGCTGAAGGAGACTATTCCCGGCAGGTCGCTCTCCGAGCCGGTATGCACCCTGAAGAAGGGCAACGCCCCGAAGCAGAGTGTGGACATCGATGAGTTCGACCGGCAGATCGATGCTTTGGCCATGAAGCAGGCAGCCGACGTGCTCGACGAAGATTTCTACAACAATGAGGGGGGCTACAACCCGGAAGACCTCGAAAACCTGGAAGACTTCGATATCAGTTAAGATTCCGCCTTCCCGGTCGCAAATATCAAGACCGCCGCATTGCTCAGGCAACGCGGCGGTCTTAATTTTTAATTTATCCTTTACGTCAGCGGGCGAAGATGCGGCTGAAGAGATTCTGAGGCTTCTCGCAGGGACGCATGTGAACTCTCATGTCGTCTGAGTCTTTCGAGAGAAAGAGTATATGATTGCTGAATACGAAAGCTACATGGCGATCAAACTCGAGGATACCGTTGAGGCTTCTCAGAAGGAACCTGCGAAACGGGCTGAATTCTTCCTGATCCTCAAATATGACTTCTCTGTCGGTAAACTTGATATGATGATTGTCGGCAAGCATGCCCGCATAATGATCAATATGGAGATCTCCAATATTTTTGGCAGGTTTGCTATATTTCTTATAGATCTCCTTTATTACGCGATCTGTTATCATGGTGTATGTTTTTTATCGTATTCGTATTGGCAGTTTATTATCTCAAATTGAAAAAGGCTGAATCGGATTCGATTTCAAAAATATAACGATATCAGTTTATATATGGTTCAGCTTAGGGTGTGTTTTTAACACTTTTGTTTAAAAAATTAAACAATTTCCAATCATAACGAATCAGCAGCAAGTCAAACAGAGAAAAACAGACCCGCCGATGTCCAAAACAGACCAATGCTCGGTGTAATAGATTTCAAGCGGCATTTATCGCCGGTCAGGAAAAGAAACCCCGATATGACTATGAAAGCACCCCAAAAGTAAGACACAAAACTTTTGGGGTACATTTCAGCTTAATATATGAGAGCGTTTGGTAAGAGAGCAACGATTAATCAACCGCTGTCAGTTCTCTGAAATCTCTGATTTTCTTTGGAAGCATAATAAAAGCGATGATTAGGCTCACAAGCAAAGCACCTGAAACGAGCCAGAAAGTCCACGTGCCAAGAGTCCAAAGATTACAGAGAAAAACAGTAAAGAACACAGCAAGAACAATAGCGAAGAAGATCTCTGCAACAAGAGTATAGAGCCTGAGGGATGCTACCTGTTTCATAATATGCATCGGTGTTGAAGTAGCGGGCTGTATCTTCTTGATTGAGCGATAGAGTACCATATACACTATTGCAGCTACAGCCATGAAGATTCCAAGAAATCCTTTCATTGCAACAGGGAAAGC
>CAMWXO010000182.1 GCA_947178245.1 uncultured Porphyromonadaceae bacterium | reverse complement strand
CGCCGATCACGATGAAGGCCATCTCCCAGCCGTTACCCCAGCCGATGCTCTGGAAAAAGCGGGCGAGCGGGCCGATGGTGAAGGGGGCGATGAGAGCGCCTACCGCAGAGCCGGCGTTGAAGATAGAGGTGGCATACGCGCGGTCTCGTTTCGGAAAGTATTCCGCGGTCACCTTGATGGCTGCAGGGAAGTTGCCTGCTTCGCCGAGTGCGAGGATCGTACGGGCGGCAAGGAAGAAATATACCGATACCGTGGCTATCATCATGGCTGCGTCGCCGGTGGCTTCAAGCAGCTCGCCTGCAGTGTGAAGGCCGAGAGTCTGCTCGGTGGCCCAGCCGCAAGCCGCGTGAAGGCAGGCACCTGCGCTCCACACGCCGATAGCCCAGAGGTAGCCTTTCTTCGTGCCCATCCAGTCGATAAACCGGCCGGCAAGAAGGTTGGCAACGGCATAAACTATTGAGAAAATCGCTGTTATGGTGCCATAATCAGAGTCTGTCCAGTGAAATTCAGGTGAAATGAACTCTTTCCACGTCAGTGAGAGCACCTGGCGATCCATGTAATTGACCGTGGTGGCGAGGAAAAGAAGAGCACAGATCACCCAACGGAAGTTGGTCATCTTCTGATTGGCCTGTGAAAGAGGTGAAGTAGAGGCCATGATCAGAATTTGAAGTAGTTTTTAGCGTTATTGTAGCAGATGTCTTCGATCATCTGATTCACTCTCTTCTCCTCATAACCGGTATAGGGAATCTCTCCGTTTTCGATATCCGTACCCACGAGGTTGCAGAGCGTACGGCGGAAATACTCATGACGCGGATAGCTCAGGAAGCTGCGGCTGTCGGTGAGCATACCCACGAAACGGCTGAGCAGTCCGAGCAGCGAGAGGGCATTCATCTGCTTCTGCATGCCGTCTTTCTGATCGAGGAACCACCATCCGGAGCCGAGCTGAATCTTGCCCGCTACGCTGCCGTCCTGGAAGTTGCCGAGCATGGTGGCCATGACCTCGTTGGCGCAGGGATTGAGATTGTAGAGTATGGTTTTGGCAAGTTTGCCACGGCTGTTGAGTTTGTCGAGATATTTGGCACACTTCTTTGCAGTGTTGAACTCTCCGATAGAATCAAAACCTGTGTCCGGACCGAGCAGTTTAAACATCTTGCTGTTGTTGTCGCGGATGGCGCCATAGTGGAACTGCTGTGTCCAGCCGCTCTCATAGTCCATCTCACCGAATACTATCATCATGGCGCTCTTGAACTTCTCGATTTCTTCCGGAGTGGCCTCCCCGCCGTTCATCACCTTCGCAAAGATGGCGTCGATCTCAGGCTGGGTATAGTCTTCGGCATAAAATTCCTCTATTCCGTGGTCAGACAGGCGGCAACCCATCTCCTCGAAGAAATCGTGACGCTTCTGAAGGGCATCCACAAGGTCGTTGAATGTCCTGATCTCCATGCCGGCGGCTTCTCCGAGTTTTGCGATATATTCCCGATATTCAGCCGGCTTATCCACGGCCATAGCCTTGTCCGGACGCCATGTGGGAAGCATCTTCACCTCAAATCCGCTGTCTTTCACCTGTTTGTGATATTCCAGTGAATCTGCCGGATCGTCGGTGGTGCACACAGTCTCTACGTTGTAGCGTCTCATCAGGCCGCGCGCTGTCATGTTCGGATCGTTGCGGAGTTTATCGTTGCACTCGTCAAAGATTTCCTTCGCGGTCTCCGGATTAAGAAGCTTATCGATTCCGAAAGCGGTCTTCAGCTCGAGGTGAGTCCAGTGGTAGAGAGGATTGCGGAATGTATATGGCACTGTCTCAGCCCATTTCTGGAATTTCTCCCAGTCTGAGGTGTCTTTGCCGGTACAGTATTTCTCATCCACACCGTTGCTGCGCATCGCCCTCCACTTATAGTGGTCGCCGCCGAGCCAGAGTTCTGTGATAGATGAAAATTTATGGTCATCGGCCACCATCTTAGGTATCAGATGACAGTGATAGTCGATAATGGGCATTTTGGCCGCATGTTCGTGATAGAGTTTCTGCGCAGTCTCTGTCTGAAGCAGAAAGTTTTCGTCCATGAATGGTTTCATATAGGCTGTAGGTTTTATTGATTATCGAGTTGTGAGATGTAGAATCATGAAGAGCTGCGACAGACGCGCATCATGCTGAAAATTTGATAGAAGTCCTCTGAGGCGACGGCTCATCATTCCCATCCTTACAGTGTCACACCGTTCTTGAATATGGCAATCTCGTGGATTCCCGCTTTTTCATTGTTTACTTTCTTGCCGCTTGCTACATCGAGCACGAAATCGGCAAATTTCTCAGCCACGTCTTGCATGTCTTCATCTTCTACTAGCACTCCGGCATTGAAGTCGATCCAGTCGGGTTTCCTCTCGGCCAGGCGGCTGTTGGTGGAGATCTTTGCCGTGGGCACGAATGTGCCGAACGGCGTGCCTCTGCCGGTAGTGAAAAGCACTATCTGGCATCCGCTTGCCGCCAGCGCGGTGCTGGCCACGAGGTCGTTGCCGGGTGCGCTCAGAAGATTCAGACCGCTTTCCTTGATTCGCTCGCCGTAGCTGAGCACACCTTTCACTTCGCTCTTGCCGCTCTTCTGAGTGCAGCCCAATGCTTTCTCTTCAAGAGTGGATATGCCTCCGGCTTTGTTGCCGGGAGAAGGATTCTCGCCCACGGGCTCGCCGTGGCTGAGGAAATATTCCTTGAAGTCGTTTATAAGATGTATTGTCTTGTCGAGAAGTTGGTCGTCGGCACATCTCTGCATCAGGATTGTCTCAGCTCCGAACATCTCGGGCACTTCGGTGAGCACCGTCGTGCCACCCTGACAATCGCAAAGGAAATCTGAAAATTCTCCGAGAAGAGGATTTGCCGTGATGCCGGAGAAGCCGTCGCTTCCGCCGCACTTCAGTCCTATCCTCAGTTTCGAGGCCGGCAGAGTGGTGCGCTTGTCTTTCCGGGCCTGCTCGTAGAGCCCGAGGAGCACCTCGAGGCCATATTCCACTTCATCGCCCTCGATTTCCCGGCAAACCATGAATTTAACGCGGTCTTTATCATAATC
>CAMWXO010000181.1 GCA_947178245.1 uncultured Porphyromonadaceae bacterium | reverse complement strand
TTTTCGATGACCGCCGGGTGAAAGACCACCGCACGAACTATCAGACGTCAGACGTCAACGGTGTCATGGACGGCGACATCGATGCCTTCATCAAGGCTTACCTGATGGAATTCGCCGCCACCGATCAAGCCTGATTTTATTTCCGCTCTTTTATAAGACCGCGCCGATAGGCGTAAAGAAGTTCACGGAGCTCCTCGATCTGACCGAGGAGCTCTTTTCCTCTGTCGGTGTCGCGAACCCTGACACGCTGGGAGTTCAGTTCCACGAGCCGATTGATCGAGATGATGTCTGTGCCGTTTCTGACGGCCTCCTCAGCCGACGTGAAGGGCTCATGCTGCACGAGTTCGAATCCGCGGCTGTGGTATACGAGAGTATAACCGGCGATTCCGGTCGTATCGTGATAGGCTTTCGAGAATCCGCCGTCGATGACCATGAGCTTCCCGTTGGCTTTCACGGGATTCTCGCCGTTGCCCACCTTCACGGGCACATGTCCGTTGATGATGTGGCGATGCTCCCCCTCCACTCCGAAGGCATCGAGAATGTCGTCACAAACCTTTTCGTTGTCGCGCAGGTGATAATACCATCCCTTTCTCTCCGCATGAGTCTCCTTGTCGGCGATGAAATAGCGTTCGAACGTCGACATCTTGCTTTTATCGAAAAGCGGCGAGTCAGGACCACACCATGCATAGAGGTAGAAATCTGTGGCATAGCGTCGTTCATCCGGCGAGGCGTCGCTGTTGATGGCCAGACGCATCAGGAGCTCCATCTGGGTCAGGAGTTCACGCCCCTTGTAGGGCTTCCCTTTTATGCTGACCTCTTTCAGGGAGCCGTCTTCATTCAGTGGCATGGAGGCATGGAAAAGGAGATTGGAATTATGCACGGCGAAAAGGCTTCCGTGGGAATAGAACATCCCGATATGGGTCTTCAGCTTGTCGCTGACGCTGAAGGAATGGATCAGCTTATCCATCAGCAGCTTTTCCTCTCCGGAAAGAGCGTAGGGATCAGCCGGATCAATTGTCGGGAAATTGGAATCGCGGAGAGGATAGGTTTTCCCATCGAGTTCTATCGTTCCCTTTTCAAGATCCATCTTGTGGAGAAGGCGCCGGTCGTCCATGTTCCATTCGGGATGTCGCGCGATCATAGCCCCCTCCAGCTTGAACTGAATCACGGTGATTGCCTTGTGCATCTTGGCAATGAGCCTGCGGTTTTTCTCGTTCAGAGGGTCTTCCTGCTCCGGGTTCTCATCTTTCGGCATGAATATCTCGCAGGGGTCGTCGCCGTAGGTCTCCATGGCGAAAGTGGCGAGAGGCACGAGATTGATGCCGTAGCCATCCTCGAGAGTTGTCATGTTGCCGTAGCGAAGGGAGATACGGAGCACGTTGGCGATGTTGCATTCGTTGCCACATGCCGCCCCCATCCAGAGCACATCGTGGTTTCCCCACTGGATATCGAAATCGGAAAATTCCCGCAGAGTGTCGAGAACTATATGCGCTCCGTCGCCACGGTCGAAAATATCACCGAGAAGATGCAGCTGGTCGATGCTCAGATGCTGGATCACGTGGGAGATCGCCTTGATGAACTCCTCGGCCTGACCGGTGGAGATTATCGACTCGATGATGCGGTTGTAGTAGGGTTGCTTATTCTCCTCGGATGGAGACTCATGGAGAAGCTCCTCGATTATATAGGCGAACTCCGGAGGAAGACTCTTCCTCACCTTGGAGCGGGAATATTTCGACGACACCGATTGAAGCACCTTTATCAGCTGATGGAGAGTGACCTGATAGAAATTCTCAAGGTCAGTCTCCGAAGATTTTATAAGGGCGAGCTTCCTTTCCGGATAATAGATGAGAGTGCAGAGCTGCCGGATATCATCTTCGCGCAGGCTCGTGGAAAAGATCTCGTTGACCTTTCTCTTGATATTTCCGGAGGCATTCTTCAGTATATGGCGGAAAGCCGCAGCCTCGCCGTGGATGTCGGCGATGAAGTGTTCCGTGCCCTTAGGGAGATTGAGGATCGCCTCGAGATTTATTATTTCCGTAGCGGCCGATGAGACATTGCCAAACGTCTGCGAAAGAAGTTCGAGCACCCTGCGGTCGCTCTCTGTTTTTGCTATCGGATATGTTGTCATTTCAATTCAACATTTATTTCTGCAAAGTTACGTATAAATCCCGAGCTTTCCACATGAAGATTCAGTAGATTCTGCCTTATTTCTCACTTTCCATAGCAATATCAGAGGTATCGGTTACAAATTAGGAACCCGGCTCCCACTCATCGTGGGAATCCGGTAGGTTCACTGTGGTTTCGGTTTAGAATTTTTCGGCGAGAGCTGCGGCTTGGGCGCAGCCATCGGTTTTGTCGATATCTCCCTCCACAAAAACTCCTGGCACAAGAACTTCACCGACCACTTCCCATTTGAGCAAAGCGGCAGTGCGCTCCATAGGAATTCTCACTCCGTCCATCACCGCCGGATCATGCTCCTCACAACAGCAGATGAGCCCCATCTTCTTGTTCTGGATAGGTTTCTCCGCTACACAGAATGAGAAAACCCGATCAATAACTCCCTTTATCTGCGCCGGAATGGAATACCAGTAGACCGGCATCGCATAGACAACTGCATCCGCATCAAGGATATGCGGTGCGATCTTATTGAAATCATCATCAAACGAGCAGGCTTTGCCAGTTCTGAAACATGTCATGCAGGCATGGCAACCTCCGATTTTCATCATTGCGGCATCGAAGCGAACCACTTCATGTCCCTTTGCTTCAGCGGCCTTTACAAATGCGTCGGTCATCGCGAACGTATTGCCGTTCTTGCGAGGGCTGCCGGTAATTACAATGATTTTCATTTCATTATGGTATTGGAATTCTGATTGTAGGCCTTAGCCACGCATTTCCATTCACCTTCAAGCTTAAGAAGGAGCAGGAAGTCGGTGAAATCTATAGAGCCTCCCCAGCCCTCTTCGAGAACACGAACCACTGCCACCGTCTCTTCAACGGCAAGGACATCAATTCTTGCCTTGAATTCCGAACCTGCCCCCACAGTGTCTACATTATGAT
>CAMWXO010000180.1 GCA_947178245.1 uncultured Porphyromonadaceae bacterium | reverse complement strand
ATGTGTATCAGGCTATGCGTGTGACCGGTGCCGGAGATATCTACAAGCCCGTCAGCGAGACCATGAAAGGGAAACTTCCCCAGCGCGTGATCTCGAAACGCGCGGCCCACGGCTACAGCAGCTACGGCAATCAGATAGGCCTCGCCACCACCCACGTGCGTGAGATATTCCATCCCGACTATGTGGCCAAGCGCCTTGAGGTGGGAGCCGTGGTAGGAGCCGTGAAGCAGGCCGACGTGCGCCGTGAGCGCCCCGCTCCCGGCGATGTGATACTGATGTTCGGCGGCCGCACAGGGCGCGACGGAATCGGCGGAGCCACCGGCTCGAGCAAGGAGCACAATGTGAGCTCGCTCGAGCAGTGCGGCAGCGAGGTGCAGAAAGGAAACGCACCTGAAGAGCGCAAGATAGAGCGTCTTTTCCATCGTCCGGAAGTGACCCGGCTCATCAAGAAATCGAACGACTTCGGCGCCGGAGGCGTGAGCGTGGCAATAGGCGAACTCGCCGACGGCCTCGACATCTACCTCGACCGCGTACCCACCAAATACACCGGTCTCAATGCCACCGAGCTCGCCATCTCGGAGAGTCAGGAGCGCATGAGTGTAGTGGTGGAGAAGAAAGATATGGATGAGTTCATCAGATATTGCCATGAGGAGAACCTGGAGGTGACCCATGTGGCCGACGTCACCGACCGCGGCCGTATGCGCATGATGATGAATGGCGAGACAGTGGCCGACCTCACACGTGAGTTTATCGACTCGGCCGGCGCCACACGCAAGGCAAAGGCGCGCATCCAGGCAGTGACCTCCTCCATGCCTCATCCGGCTCCCGAATCTATCGAGGCCATGCTTGCCGACGACAATGTCACTTCGCAGAAGGGCCTTATCGAGATGTTTGACTCCACGATAGGCAAGTCTACAGTGCTGATGCCTTTCGGCGGACGCACTCAGGGCACCGAGACGCAGGTGAGCGTTCAGAAACTCCCGACTCCGGGCTTCACCAACACGGCATCGATGATGGCTTTCGGCTTCAATCCCTTCATAAGCGGATGGAGCCCCTATCACGGAGCGGCCTACGCTGTGGTGGAGGCAGTAGCCAAGACCGCGGCAGCCGGTGGCGACACCACCCGCATGCGTTTCTCCTATCAGGAATATTTCGAGAGGATGCACACCGAAGAGTCGTGGGGAAAACCTACAGCCGCACTTTTGGGAGCGCTGAAGATGCAGAAGGAATTCGGTCTTCCCTCGATCGGCGGCAAAGACTCGATGAGCGGCACCTTCGCCGACATATCTGTGCCCCCGACGCTGATAGCATTCGGCATTGTGCCGGTAGACGCCCGCCAGGTGATAAGCCCTGAATTCAAGGAAGCCGGCGATGTGCTCTATCTTCTTGAGGCAAAACCTCTCGCCAACGGCATGCCCGATACGGATGCCCTGAAGAAGAATTTGGCAGCCCTCCACATCGACATAAAGGCCGGACGCATAAAGGCGGCCTATGCTCTCGGATTCGGAGGCCTCGCCGAAGCAGCGGCAAAAATGAGTTTCGGCAATGAGATAGGCGCGGAAATAGAGTATCCGGCCGAAGATCTCTACAAGTGGAACTACGGTGCCATACTTGTGGAAAGCGCCGAGAAACTCGGAGAGGAATACCGCCCCATAGGAGCCACAATCGCAGACCCGATCCTGAACATCAACGGCAACCGAAAGGAGATTTTCCTTCTGAAGAAGGCCAACAGCGACCGCTTCTGCGAGATATATCCCGACCGCGCAGCCACTACAGGAACAGCCGAAAACGCGACTTCCGGGCCGAACACTACCGTGTGGAAGGGAGAACCGACAGATCATCCAGTGGTATATCTGCCCGTATTCCCCGGCACCAACTGCGACTACGACATGATAAAGTCGTTCAGACAGGAAGGTGCGGAATGCACCACGAGCGTATTCTGCAACCTCACGCCCGAACAGACGCGTGAATCCGTGAAGCAGATGGCATCAATGATCGACAACTGCCACATACTTGCCTTCAGCGGCGGCTTCTCTCTTGGAGACGAGCCTGACGGAAGCGGCAAATTCATCGCCAGCGTGATAATGAACGACCTGGTGAAGGACGCCATCAACCGCCTTCTCGAACGTGGAGGACTCGTGATCGGCATCTGCAACGGATTCCAGGCACTCGTGAAATCGGGACTTCTACCATACGGCAAGATAGGGGAAGTGACGGCCGACAGCCCCACCCTCTTCCGCAATGACATCAACAGGCATATCTCGCAGATTGCTGTGACCCGCGTAGGAAGCATCGCCTCGCCCTGGCTCGACGGCTTCTCGATAGGCCAGCTCCACTCTATCGCCGTCTCGCATGGCGAAGGTAAGTTCACTGCAAGTGCGGAACTTGCCAAGCGTCTTGCCGAGGCCGGACAGATAGCGTTCCAGTATGCCGACACCGCCGGCAACGCCACTATGGAAAGCCCCTACAATCCGAACGGATCTACCGACGCCATCGAGGGCATCATCAGCCCCAACGGCCAGATTCTCGGAAAGATGGGACATTCCGAGCGCTATGACGAGGGCCTGATGAAGAACATTCCCGGCGACAAGCGACAGAATCTATTTGCAAACGCAGTCCGCTATTTTAATGGTGAATTGAGAATTAAGAATTGAGAATTATGAGCGGACGTCAGGATAACATTATACTCAACAAATCTTTCAAGTTCGCAGTAAGGATTGTAAAGCTTTACAGATTCCTTACTGCCGAACAGAAAGAATATGTACTTTCAAAGCAAATTTTGCGAAGCGGTACATCCATCGGAGCAAATGTTAATGAAGCCGTGGAAGGATTTTCAAACAAGGATTTTCAATTCAAATTAAACATAGCCCTCAAGGAGGCGCGAGAGACAGAATACTGGCTTAAACTTCTCCATGAGACTGAATATATCAGTGATCATCAATACTCACATATCAATAATGATTGTACGGAAATTTTGAAATTGCTGGTCAGCATCTTAAAGACTTTTGATCAGAAAGGCTCTGATCAAAAGACTGATAACGACCGAGCGAATGATAATGACCGGGAGAACGATGGCGATCGGAAGGTCTCCTGAATTCTCAATTCTCAATTTTCACTTCTCAAGTATTA
>CAMWXO010000179.1 GCA_947178245.1 uncultured Porphyromonadaceae bacterium | reverse complement strand
AACATGGATGCGGTGAAGGAAATTCGCAAGGGCCTCGGGGAGGCCCGTCAGAGCCTTGCCGCTTTCGACCTCAACAAAGACAAATGGCCCAAGGACTTCGATGAGGCCTACGCAGCAATGCCGGCGGAGATCGACGCTGAATTTGACCGCGCCATCGACGCAGCCACCAACAACCGCGAGGAGGAACTTCTCGACGCCTGCCACAAGATCGAGGCTTATTTCGGCTTCCCGAAGCCGAATGAACTCGTCAAGAACGCCGAGGTGCCCGGAGGCATGTATTCCAACATGGTTGCCAATCTCCGCGCTCTCAAGGCGGAAGACGTGCTCGACGAGGCTATGGCGCTCATCCCGAAAGTGCGCCGCGACGCAGGCCTCGTGCCGCTCGTGACCCCGACAAGCCAGATCGTAGGGTCGCAGGCCGTGGCTCTCGCTCTCGACCGCAGGAAAGGTGCGCCTGACTATTCCAACAAAAACAATCAGTTCGTAGGCCTTGTAAAGGGCGAATACGGCAAGACTCCAGTACCGGTGGATCCTGCTTTCCGCGAGTCGATCACGGGCAGCCCTGAAGAAAAGCCCTACGACGTGAGCCAGTTCCGCCAGCCTGAAAACCCCGTGCTTGAAGAGTTCGGAGGCGTGAAACTCGCGCAGAACGACGAAGAATATCTGCTGCTCGAGCTTCTCCCGGCTGTAGCCACAGGCTTCCTCAAAAACAAGCGCAAGGCTGAATACGACGCCATGAATGCGGAAGCTGCCGCCCGCGAAGCCGAAGAAGCAGCCAAGAACGCACCGAAATTCGACCCCGTCACCGGCCCCACGCTCAAGGCTCCGATGGGAGGCACCATCATCGAAATCGACGTGAAGCCCGGCGACACGGTGAAGACCGGACGCAGACTGCTCGTGTATGAAGCGATGAAGATGGAAAACGACCTCGAATCGGAGATCGACGGAGTGGTGAAGCAGGTGCTCGTGCAGCCCGGCGAAGTCGTGGCCACAAACCAGAACCTCATTGAATTTGAATAAGACATAATCGTCACAACACAGTTCCATCATTCATAACATCAAAGAATGAATTGGCTTATTGAATTATTATCGCCGGGCAACGTATCGCTTGCCTCGGCGGTGATGCTTTACAGCTTCGTCATCTTCGCAGGCATCTGGCTCGGGAAGATCAAGGTGTTCGGCATCTCGCTCGGAGTGACGCTGGTGCTCTTCGTGGGTATCCTCATGGGGCATTTCGGCTATATGGTGGATATCAACATCATGCACTTTCTCCGCGATTTCGGCCTCATCCTCTTCATCTTCTCGATTGGTATGCAGGTGGGCCCCGGCTTCTTCTCCTCTTTCAAGGAGGGAGGCGTGAGGATGAACATGCTGGCGGTGAGCGGCGTGCTCCTCAATGCCATCATAGCAGTGGCCATCTTCTACATCCAGGGAGGGAGCGAAGGCCTGACATCGCTGCCCGAGATGGTGGGCATCATGAGCGGAGCCGTCACCAACACTCCCGGCCTCGGCGCCGCGCAGCAGACAGTGCTCCAGATACATGAAGACGCCAGCGTGGTGTCGCAAGACATGTCGATGGGATATGCCGCGGCATATCCACTTGGCGTGGTAGGCATAATCTTATCGCTCATCCTCATCAAGATCTTCTTCCGCATTGATGTGAAGAAAGAGATCAACGAGGTGGAGGATGAGACGAAAGACTCCCTGCTCGCACCCCACGTGCTGACACTGAAAGTGACCAATGAACTGATAGCGGGGCTCGACATAGCCAAGCTACACACCCTGATAAGCGCCAATTTCGTGATCTCGCGTATAGAGAAAGCAGGCGGCAACGTGATCATCCCCACCTCGTCAGATATCCTTGAGATGGGCGACCTCGTGCTGCTCGTATGCTCGGCACAGGACGAGGAGACCTTCACCCGCTTCATAGGCCCGATTGTGGAGAAGACGTGGGAGATGGTGCAGGGCCCGGTGGTATCGCGCAAGATACTCGTGACCAAGACCGACTATAACGGTGTGAAACTCGGCAGCCTCCGCCTTCGCATAGGCTATAAACTGAACGTGACCCGCATCACTCGCGCCGGCGTAGACCTTCTGGCCACTGCCAACCTGCGCCTGCAGATAGGCGACAGCCTGACGGTGGTGGGCAAGCCGGCCGACATCCAGCGCCTCGGCGAGCGCCTCGGCAACTCGCACAAGCACCTCAACGAGCCGAATCTCTTCACCATGTTTATCGGCATATTCCTCGGCATCATCGTGGGGTGCATTCCTTTCTTCCTGCCCGGCATGTCGGTGCCGATGAAACTCGGCCTCGCGGGAGGCCCCCTCGTGGTGGCTATCCTGATCAGCGCCTACGGAACTAAAGTGCATCTGGTGACGTATACCAGCAGCTCGGCCAATCTTCTGCTGCGCGAGATAGGCATCTGCCTCTTCCTCGCAAGTGTGGGAATAGCGGCCGGCAAGGACTTCGCCGCCACGGTCTTCAACGTGCGCGGAGCCCTGTGGGTGGTCTACGGCCTTATCATCACGCTCATTCCGCTGCTCGTCATCGGCACGGTGGCACGCTGGAGATATAAGATGAACTATCTCTCCATCATCGGCATGCTCAGCGGCAGCTACACCGATCCCCCGGCGCTCGCCTACGCCAACAAGGTGGCCAACAACGACGCTCCGGCCGTAGCTTACTCCACGGTGTATCCGCTCACGATGTTCATGCGCGTGATAGTGGCCCAGCTGCTGATTCTCTTCTTTGCTCCATGACAAAAGGTTGATTTTAAAGAAAAACTGCCCGAATATTTGGTCAGGTCGCAAAAAATTTGTAATTTTGCACCGCCAATTCGACGGGATCGCGACCTATCGAGCAAAATTGATAATAATTAACTGCAGAAAATTAAAATGAAAAAAGACATTCATCCTTCCAACTATCGTGAGGTAGCATTCAAAGACATGTCGAACGAAGAGGTATTCATCACCCGCTCGACTGTAGCAAGCCGTGAGACAATCGAGATCGACGGTAAGGAATATCCCCTCGTGAAGCTCGAGATCACCAGCTCCTCCCACCCCTTCTTCACCGGCAAGCAGAAACTCGTCGACACCGCTGGTCGCGTCGACAAATTCCGCAGCCGCTACGGAAACCGCAGCAAGAAGTGAGCAT
>CAMWXO010000178.1 GCA_947178245.1 uncultured Porphyromonadaceae bacterium | reverse complement strand
CCTTTACCGCCACACCGGATTTGAAAGCGTTCTCGAAGGAGAGATAACAGAGACCGGTGTGGGCCTGTCGCTGAGGCGGCGTCTGGCTTATTTCACCGAGATCACACACTTCGGCCTGAGCAAACTCTGGAAAAAGAAGAAACCTGCGGCTGTGCCCGATTCGGTGCAGCCTGCCCCGGAAAAAATCACGCTTCCGGCCGACAGCCTACAGTCTACATTGAGAAAGGAAGATGAAAATGAAGAGTAATATCCTCCGGATATGGCAGCGCCCGGCGCTCGCTTTCCTCACGGTGATTGCCGTGGCACTATGTTCGTGCAACATCACCAAATACGTTGAAGACGGCGAGACGCTCTATACAGGAGTGAAGAAAATCACATTCAACCCCACCGACGGCGAAAAACTTCCCGAAGAACTCGTGTCGGAACTTCAGACGGCTGTGGACGTGAAGCCGAATGGTGCAGTACCGTTTCTCAGGCCATATCGTCAGATGCCGGTGCAGCCCGGGCTATGGCTCTATTACAACTGGCCCGACTCCGTGAAGGGCATCAAGGGCTGGATTTACAAGAAATTTTCATCCCAGCCTGTCTATCTTTACGATGTGAAGCCGGAAATGCGCAGCAGGCTGGCAGAGGAGATTCTCGCCAACAACGGTTATTTCGGAAGCACCGTCTCTTACGAGGAAGTGCCCGACAAGAAGGATGCCAAGAAAGCCGGGCTGACCTACACTTTCGATGTGTCGGCTCCTTACCGTATCGACAGCATAATCTACTTCAATCCTAAAAAGAAGAGGGGAATCGACAGTTTCATCGACTCCATAGCGCGCAAGAGCCCATGGTTTCAGACCGGATCTGTCTTCAATATCGACTCGCTCTCCAAGCTGCGTGTGGATATCACCAACAGTCTGCGCAACAGAGGCTACTATTATTTCCGTCCGGAATATATCGAGTTCAAGGCTGATACGTTTATCACTCCCCACGCCGTGGCGATGAAACTCGGATATGCCGACAATGTGCCTTCGCTTGCGCGCCTGCAATACAGAACCCGCAATATCGTGACGCTGCTTGAGCGTAACGAGACTTTCGGCCCCGGAACTCCCGACACCCTCGACACCGACAGGGGGGAACTCATCATCATGCGCCCTCAGCGTGTGAGGAAAAACCTGATTCCGGGCTGCATCACTTTCCGCGAGGGAAAGATTTTCTCTGTCAGGGATATGGACAGGACGCAGACGCGGCTCGCGCGGCTGGGTATTTTCTCCAATATCCAGATTCAGCCCATGCTCGTGGACACGGCGGCCGCCGACCCGCTGATGGACGTGTTCATCACATGCCGCTACGACAGGCCCATGGAGGCTACGATCGAACTCAACGGCAGTTCAAAGTCCAATTCATATATCGGGCCCGGACTCGGGGCTACGTTCACTCACCATAATATCTTCGGAGGAGCCGAGAAGCTATCGGTCTCCCTTACGGCCGACTATGAATGGCAGACAGGCCATGACCGTTCGAGCCTGTTCAATTCTTACGAGTTCGGACTCCAGACATCGCTCGCGTTCCCGAGATTGCTGGCTCCGAAATTCATACCGCGCTCCAAGCGTGACCTCAACTGGACCACCATCTCGCTCGGCGGATCAGTACTTAACCGCCCGCGCTATTTCATGATGGCGGAATACAATATGGGCATCACTTACGACTGGCGGGCGAACCGGTATGCCACAAACTCCCTGACACTCTTCAAGCTGACCTACAACAAGCTCATCCGCACCACTGAGGCTTTCGACTCGGTGATGACTCAGAATCCGGCGGTGGCGCTGAGTTTCGAGAGCCGCTTCATCCCGCAGATGAGCTATACCTACACCTACGACCGCTGGCTCGAACGCGAGCAGAACAACGAACTCAGTTTCACCGGCACCTTCATAGAGGCCGGCAATCTATTCGACGTGATCTATGACCTGGCGAAAGTGAAAGGAAAGAAGATGCTCTTCAAGACGCCGTTCTCGCAGTTCCTGAAAGGTCAGGTGCAGCTCGTATGGAATCATCGTCTCGTGCCGAAAGGGCGGCAATGGCTTGTGTCGAGGATTCTCGTTGGCGCGGCACATGCCTATGGCAATGCGCGCGAGGTGCCCTATTCCGAGCAGTTCTATATCGGAGGAGCCAATTCAATCCGCGCTTTCACCGTGCGCAGCATAGGCCCCGGAAGTTACCGCGCTCCTAAAGATCTGATCAACGGATATTTCGACCAGACCGGTACGTTCAAGTTCGAGTTCAATACCGAGTACCGGTTCCCCATCATCGGCGACCTGCACGGAGCGGCATTTATCGACACCGGAAATATCTGGCTTCTGAAGAATGACCCTCTGCGTCCGGGCGGAAAACTCAACGGGCGCACGTTCTTCCGCGACCTGGCGCTCGGCACTGGCGCCGGCCTGCGCTACGACCTCGGAATGCTCGTGGTGCGCGTGGATGTGGGCTATGGCCTGCATACTCCCTACTCCAACGGAACGCCGCATTATTTCAACGTGGCTTTCAAAGACGCCTTCGCGGTGCATCTGGCACTCGGCTATCCGTTCTGAACACCGGCTTCCCAAGTGCGACGGCACAAAACAAGGGCCTGAATCCTTGCGGTTCAGGCCCTCGGCATACATCGGATATTTTTATCGTAATTGAGGATTTCTTGCGCCTCATCTGCAGACAGGCATCGCACCTGTGGAGATGATCGGCCCGGGAAAGTATCCTTCTTCTTGTCTTTATAACGCGTAAATCGCTGTTTTGGTTGCGGTTTATGTGCATTTTTCATGGCATTACGCATCATCTGTTTGCGTTTTTCGTTTTTTTTAACTAATTTTGCGCCGTTATTGGCCTATCCTCCGCCATAAGATAAAAAAAAACAACTAAATGAAAATAGCCCTCTTCGACAATCAGGACGACCATCTCGACCTCCTTCCACTCTCCTTCACACGTCCGATATGCGACTTCCGGGTGGGAATCACCACCATACGTGAGAAATGGCAGTCATTCCTCCCCGATGCTGAAATCAGCGCCGTTCCGGTGGAGTTTCTCAGAGACCGTTTCGGAAAAGTCGATGACCCGGATGAAGAGATGCTGTATATATCCGGTACTGTGGTTCCGGATCCTGAGATAGCGTCGGTCATTGTCG
>CAMWXO010000177.1 GCA_947178245.1 uncultured Porphyromonadaceae bacterium | reverse complement strand
TCAGATGGTGAAACTTGCCAACAATCTCTGCCACGCGCCGCTCGACTTCAACAATAGCGTAGAGATATTCACCGACGGCATCCGTAAGTTCGAGAGTCTGATGAAAGACATTGAGAATGCGCGTGAATATGTCTATATACAGTATTATATATATTCCGATGATAAACTCGGCAACGAGCTGCTGAGGCTTCTGGCCAGGAAGGTGAGCGAGGGTGTGCGCGTGCGCGTGCTCTACGATCATGTCGGCTCTTTCTCAACCTCCAATGCCTTCTTCCGCAAGATGAGGGCGCTCGGCATAGATGCGCATCCTTTCTTCAGGGTGACCTTCAGAAAGCTGGCCAACCGCATCAACTGGCGCAACCACCGCAAAATCGCTGTCATCGACGGACGCATTGGCTATATCGGTGGCATGAATGTTGCCGACCGATATGTGGAGTTGTCGGCAGGCGGCCGTTGCTGGCGCGACACTCATCTGCGTCTTGAAGGCCCCGTCATCAAGTCGATGCTCTATAGTTTCGAGGTGGACTGGCATTTTCTGCGTCCCGAGTCTGAGATAGAGGCTATCGAGCCGGGCGAAGACGAGGCTCCCGGCGATGTGACCATGCAGCTCGTTACGTCAGGGCCGGCCGACACATGGAGCAACCTCGTGCTTTGCTTTCAGCGCGCCATCACGTCGGCGCGCAAGCGTGTCTACATTCAGACTCCCTACTTTCTCCCCACCGATGCGCTGCTTAAATCAATTCAGGCCGCGGCTCTCTCAGGCGTAGACGTCAGGATTATGATACCTGAGCATACTGATTCATTGCTCCTCGGATATGGCAGCGCGTCATACATCTCCGACTGCATCAAGGCCGGGGTGAAGTTTTATTTCTATCTTCCCGGCATGCTCCATGCCAAGACCATGATTGTGGACGACAATTTCGTCTCCACAGGGTCTGTAAATTTCGATTTCCGAAGTTTCGAGAATAATTTCGAGGGAAACGTGCTGATTTATTCGGAAGATGTCAATCGCCGTATGCGCGACATTTTCTTCCGTGATATAGAGGCCTGCCGCAAGGTGTCGATATCCTCGTGGCGTTCAAGACCTCGCTTTCAGAAAATTCTTGAGCCGCTCGTGCGTCTCTTTGCCCCCATACTCTGATTCCGGCATATAAGGTCAGAGCGGGGCGGCATTCGCATGTCACCTCACTGTCATGCTTACCGTATCCGATTCGTTGAGGGGAGAATACGTGGTGCGTCCATCTTCCACATAGCCTATGCGTAGCCGTTTCCCCGGAGCCTTCATGTTGCCGTCGGTGCGAGTGAGCGTCACGCTCAGAATGTCTCCGTCGAGCCGGGCTTCTGCAAGGTATTCCGCAAATTCCCCGTCCTTATATCCGAATCCGTCGCCGGCATCCTCGTAGATGACACCCGAAGCATGTCCGTTTTCGTCAGGATTAACAAGAAGAGTGAGGATATCGGTATTATATTCCTCCGTATTCTGAAAGAGTTCCGCCAGCGGTATTATAGATCCCGGGCGCTGATAGAGCAACGCCTGATGCCCGTCGTCTTCATTCTCGAGCGCGAGGCGCCGCCAGTCGCCCTTCGGTCGGGCCGTGTCTTCCGCTTTCCTCGGAATCACCATCAGGTCGGCCCCGAGCAGGAAAGCCTTCTGCTCCCGGCGGAGCGAGAGGTCGCGCACATCCGCGAAGAAAAGCGGACGCATCACCGGCATTCCGTTGGCCGACGATTCCCTGAAGAGTGTATAAATGTAAGGCAGCAGCCGATAGCGCCGGTTGATTGCCGTGCGGCATATATCGAGCGTTTCCGGGCCGAAAGCCCAGGGCTCCTGAGCCACACACTGCTTTATGGCATGATTGCGCACAAACGGGAAATATACTCCGAGTGCAGTCCACTCGGCCAGCAGTTCAGGATTCGCGTCGCGGTTGAAGCCTCCTATGTCGGGGCCGTTGAATGGTTGTCCCGAGAGCCCGAGGGTGAGAGTCATGGGAATACTCATGTCCATCAGCTCGCGCGATGAACCGTTGTCGCCGGTCCATGTGGCTGCATACCGGTGGCCTCCGAGGAAGTTGGAGCGCGTAAGAATGAAAGGCCTTCTGTCGGGATTGGCTTTCAGCAGACCCTCGCGGCTGGCCTTTACCATGTTGTACCCGTAGATATTATGATAGCGCAGATGGCTCCCGGGCTGGTAGCCGCCTCCGCCTGCGTGAAGGTTCGATTCCGGCATTGTGGCTGAAGGCACGTCGAATATGGCCGGCTCGTTCATGTCGTTCCATACTCCGTCTATTCCCTGAGTCATGACTCCGGAATAGAGGCCGCTCCACCAGTCGCGCACTTCCGGTCGCGTGAAGTCGGGGAAGTGGCATAGTCCGGGCCATACCGAGCCCTCATACGCTTTCCCGACCTTATCCTTCACCCAATAGTCGGCCGCAGTGCCTTCGTCGTCTACGAAATATCCTTTCTCCACCTTGACGCCGGGGTCGATCATGTAGACGGCCCTGAACCCCCTTTCGTGAAGATAATCGTTCAGTCGCGCAGGGTTTGGAAATCGTTCAGTGTCAAATGTGAATATCTTGAAGTTATCCATATAGTCTATATCCATCCAAATCACGTCGGAAGGAATCCTGTGGTGGCGAAGGGAGTCGGCTATCTCTTTCACGCGCGTGTCAGGACTGTAGCTCCATCGGCTCTGCTGATAGCCGAGTGCCCAGAGAGGCGGCATTTCTATATGTCCCGTAAGGTCGGCGAGCGAGGCCATAAGTGCCTGGGGATTCTCTTTTTCTATCACTATTATCCTGAATGCAGGGCCTTCGCTCTCGAAGCGAATGATGTCGCCCGATAGGTCGAGCGATGACTTCCATGTGTTGTCGGCTATTATTCCGAAAGCTGATCCGTCGGGACGAACTCCCATCACCCAGGGGTGGCTCTGATAGAGGTGGGAGCCGTTGTCGCGCTCATATTCGAGATTGTCGAAATTCCATAGATCGATCTTCGTCCCGTTGCGCCGGAGAGGGCCCGTCACTTCTCCCGACCCGTAGAAATCCACTTCGCAATCAGGGATGATGGTTGCAGTCGCTTTTCCGTTATCATCCGAGAATTGCGGACGAATTTTCCATTCATCGGCGACGTCGCCGGCAGGGGAGAGGTCGCGCAGGAATATTGGCGAG
>CAMWXO010000176.1 GCA_947178245.1 uncultured Porphyromonadaceae bacterium | reverse complement strand
CGGAAAGCTTCAGCAGCAATCCGGCAGCGACAAGGTTATCGTCATGGACGGCCGCGACATAGGCACCACCGTCTTTCCCGACGCCGAGATGAAAGTCTTCGTGGAAGCGAGCCCTGAAGTGAGAGCCGAACGCAGATATAAGGAACTGCAGGAGAAAGGCACGCCGGCCGATTTCGACGCCGTGCTCGCCAATATCAGGGAGCGCGACCATATCGACTCCACACGCGCTGAGTCGCCGCTGCGTAAGGCGGAAGATGCCTTCGTGCTCGACAATGACAATCTCTCGCGCGAGGAGCAGATGGAAGTGCTTCTCAATCTATTTAAGGAGAAGACCGATGGCCAAGATTGAGATCGACAGCGGAAGCGGCTTCTGCTTCGGAGTAACCACGGCAATCAGAAAAGCGGAAGAGGAACTTGAGCGCACGGGCCTGCTCTATTGCCTCGGCGACATAGTGCATAATGCAGGCGAAGTGGAACGGCTGCGAAAGAAAGGGCTCATCACTGTAGACCATGAGGAATTCGCCAAACTGCGTGATGTGAAGGTCTTGCTGCGCGCCCACGGAGAGCCCCCCTCCACCTACGAGACGGCCCGGCGCAACAACATCGAGATAATCGATGCCACATGTCCGGTGGTACTTCAGCTTCAGAAGCGCATCAAGGACGCCCACGTGCTCGTGGCCGCTTCCGCTCCGGAAGAAGGCAAGGCTCCCCTCATACTCATCTACGGAAAGCCCGGCCACGCCGAGGTGAACGGCCTCGTAGGGCAGACGGAAGGAAGCGCCGTCGTGATTCAGGATAAGGCAGACCTCGACACGCTCGATC
The DNA here is from genome assembly GCA_947178245.1 of uncultured Porphyromonadaceae bacterium. Taxonomy (GTDB): domain Bacteria; phylum Bacteroidota; class Bacteroidia; order Bacteroidales; family Muribaculaceae; genus Lepagella. The sequence goes on along the minus strand of CAMWXO010000176.1, from coordinate 2,381 downwards.
TCGACCGCGATATCTGGCTCTACTCTCAGACCACGAAATCGATCGAAGGCTTTCAGGAGATAGTGGCCGAGATTCAGTCGCGCAAGAAGAGTGGCGGGTTCCGCTGGTTTGACACCATCTGCCGCCGCGTGGCCAACAGAATGCCCAAAATGCGAGAGTTCGCGGCGTCGCACGACGTGATACTCTTCGTCAGCGGCGCCAAGAGCAGCAACGGCCGTGTGCTCTATGCCCAATGCAAGGAAGTGAATCCCAAGACATATCTGATCACAGACGAGACCGAGGTCGATCCCTCATGGATAGAGGGGGCATCGAGCATCGGCATCTGCGGCGCCACGTCCACTCCCCGCTGGCTGATGCAAAAGGTAGCGGAAGCCTGCGGCGAGCGCGCTTCAATCTCTGCAGAAGATGACAAAGACTGATGAATACTGGATGAGGCAGGCGCTCGAGGAAGCGGAGCAGGCATTTTCTGAAGATGAGGTGCCCGTTGGGGCCGTTGTGGTATGTGGCGACCGCATCATCGGACGCGGCCACAATCAGACGGAACGCCTCACGGATGTCACGGCCCACGCCGAGATGATGGCTCTCACCGCGGCCCAGAATTATCTCGGCGGCCGCGTCTTGCCGGAATGCACGCTCTACGTGACGGTAGAGCCGTGCTATATGTGTGCCGGAGCCATCGGGTGGGCACGTCCGCGACGCCTCGTATGGGGTGCCGACGACCTGAAGAGGGGATTTCACTCCTACTACGGAGGGAAATCACCGCTCCACCCCAAGACGGAAGTCACATCCGGAGTGCTCGCCGACGAAGCGTCAGCCCTCATAAGCGATTTTTTCAAGAAGAAACGTTGATTTCCGATATCCCACGATAATGAAAATGAAAGCCTGGATAGAGGCCATGCGCCTCCGCACTCTCCCGGTGTCGATAGCCGGAGTGCTCACCGGATGTGGAATAGCCTTAGCCTACCGATGCTTTCAGTGGCTGCCGGCTCTCATCTGCCTTACTTTTGCGATTGCAGCGCAGATCGTGAGCAATTTTGCCAATGAATATTTCGACTTCAAGAATGGTCTCGACCGCAAGGGACGCGAAGGCTTCCGGCGGGGAGTGACCGAGGGCGACATCTCGCCCGAGGCCATGAAGCGAGTGATGCTCATCGTGATGGCACTCGACTGCCTTCTCGGACTCACCCTCATCTATTGGGGCGGAATCTGGCTCATAGCCATAGGCATCGTGATAGTATTGGGCGCTTTCGCCTACAGCGCGGGCCCTTATCCCCTGTCGCACCATGCGCTCGGCGACGAGGCTGTCGTGCTCTTCTACGGCATCGTGCCCGTATGCCTCACGGCTTATGTGCAGAGTGGCGGATGGAGCGGCGGAGAGATGCAGGCTCTTCTCGGCCCGCTATGGCTCAACGCCCTAATAGCATCCGTCGGAGTAGGGTTGCTTGGGGCGAACGTGCTGACGGTCAATAACATCAGAGACGTCAAAGATGACGCGGCTGTAGGCAAGCGCACGAAAGCGGTGGCGTTCGGAGCAGGCTTCATGCGGCGGGCATACGCTGTGTGCGCTTACGCCGGTATTTTCCTTATATGGTTAGCATTCCGCCATTCATTCCCTCTCTGGGGAATCGGGGGATATCTATTGGCCGGAATATGCTGCATTCCCCTCATCCGCTCTCTCTTCACATCGGAAGGCGTCAAGCTCAACGCCATCCTCAGACAGACCGCGCTGCTCCTATTGGCCGTAATAGTCTGGACACTGGTAGCAATAGCGATATGATCAAGCCCTGCAACCCGGCAATCGGGGTTCATAAAGATTAAGGTAAAAAAAGAGATCATGCCGATGAGCATGATCCCGATATTTTTTCTCTTTATTTCAAGAGGCGCGCAGCAGAAATCACTTGCTTGCGATGTGGTCAGAAACAGTCAGGGAGTAACGACCTTTAGCACGGCGACGGGCGAGCACCTTGCGGCCGTCGGCAGTGGCCATTCTTTCACGGAAACCGTGCTTGTTGATTCTTCTGCGGTTGGAAGGCTGAAATGTTCTTTTCATATCGGTATGAGGTTTTATATTATTTCTGTCGGCTTGTCAAGACCTTTTGGACTGCAAAATTAGGAAAATCATTTGAATTAACCAAAAAAACCGCCATCTTTTCGCAACCGCACCCTCAAAATAGTATCTTTTACGCCTTCCGATACCTAAAAATTAGGTTTTTTTTTGTAATTTTGCACACAAAACAGAATAATACAAAATTTCAACGGATATGATGAACGCTCAAGACATCAAAAACGGCACCTGCATCCGCATGGACGGCCAGCTCTATTTCGTAATCGAATTCCTCCACGTTAAGCCCGGCAAAGGCAACACCTTCCTGCGCACCAAG
>CAMWXO010000175.1 GCA_947178245.1 uncultured Porphyromonadaceae bacterium | reverse complement strand
GGAATGAGTTCTTGAAGTCGGGCAGTTCGTTGTTGGCGAGGAACTTTTCAAGATACGAGCTTCTCACCATCACGAGGTAAGGGGGAAGCGTGATGCCGTAGTCGTTGGGTATCTCCTCGGCCGGTATCGTGAGGCTCAGGCCGCTCACCACTGAGAGCTTAGACTGCGAACGATTGTAGATTTCTATCAGTTTCTCCGCAGGGAAGTCAAACTTCACGCGATAGCATCCGGGAGCGGTGATGATGGCGTCTCCGGCATCGGCCATAGCCTGGAGTTTGGCTGAGGGAGTGTAGGTAATATTGTTACTGTTGAGCACGATGGGCGAGGTTTGGAACACACCGGTCACACCTGTTTTCTTCACGGTCTCCAATTTGGGCACGCCATCCGAGCCGGTCACGCTTTCCTGAACGGAGTAATTATAGAATAGCAGGAAGTTCACGTCTGTGATGTTGGCTACGCATCCGCGTCCGAAAGAAGGCTCTACGTAGATGCCGGGGAAGTACTGTTCGAATGTAGACGGCCACTGGAAGATGCCGGGATTGTTGCGGTATGCGTTATAGGTGTCTACGGCCATCTGCCTCCCCATCGGTATGTCGATATTGATATAGCTCAGTTTGGAATAGAGCGAGTCGCTCATGCCGAGTGCCGAGAGGGTATAGCTCCTGCTGCCTATCGGCGATTCGGGATCATAGTAGCCAGTCGGGTCAAACGTGTTGTCGATATTGTCGGGAAGCTGCTTGTTCAGACGATACACGCGCAGTTGCTGCGGCGCGAGGGAGTCGCCCGTGAGCTTGCCGCGTGGAACGCTGAGAATCAGCATCATGGAGTCTATCTGCTCCACAGGTATGGAGTCAGGGATGGAAAGGCTCTTCGAACACATCAGGCGGCTCACGAAAGAGCAGCGCAGGTCGCCGTATTCCGGCACATTAAGGCGCCCGAGCAGGTTGGTGGTGCTTCGCGTGTCGATGCCTTCGGCCAGCTCGCTGCGGAAGTTCAGTCTCGGCACATTGATGAGCTCGGAGTTCTCGCCGCGGTGTATGTATTGGTCAGTGCCGTTCCATACGAGTGAATCGAGCGCTATCTGCACCTCGCCCGAGGCGAGCTGACCTCCCACTGTGGGCACATTGTCTTCGCATGAAGTCATGGCCGATATGGCTATCGCAGCCGAGCAGCCGGCTGCTAATGCCGGTCTGAGTGCTTTATATATGCTGGAAAATCTCATGTCTCGGAAATTTTATCGTAGAATTCAACAAAAGAATCGATACCCGAGACCTGATCCTTGGTCATATAGGGTATTCCTTTGGCTTCCACTGCCGCGAGGAGTTCGGGCTCGGGAGTCTCGGTCATGAAAACCACCGCGTCCGAGTTGTCGATGGCCATGCGGTGGAGCAAGGTGGTGTTCATCTCCATCCCTTTGTAGGCTGCCAGATAATCGCTTTTCACACCTTCCTCTTCCAGACGCCTGAAGAAGTCTGCGTCTACCGGGGCTGATAGCTCACCGGGAAGGACTGAATAGACCACTTTCGATGATTCGAAAGGCACTTCATCGTTGAGTTGGCGAAGATATACGGGAGTCATGGCCGACATCCATCCCTGGGCATGAATCACGGCCGGATCCCACTGAAGCTTTTTGGCTGTCTCGATGGTGGAGCGGGTGAAGAATATGATTCGCTTGTCATTGTCTTCCCGGTTGCTGCCCACGGCGTCTATGTCGGAATCTGATTTCTGGAAGAAATCGTCGTTGTCGATGAAATATACCTGTGTGCGGGTTGGATGCAGGCTTGCCACCTTCAGCAGCAGCGGATGATCGTTGTCATCGATGGTGATGTTGAGGCCGCTGAGCCTGATCACTTCGTGGAGCATGTTGCGCCGCTCGTTGATACTTCCCCATCTTGGAGTGAAAGTGCGCACTTCATAGCCTCGCTTATGGATGCCGGTCGCCATCTCTTTCCCCAATGTCGATATATCTTCGGCAGGGAGATAAGGGGCCACCTCCTGCGCCACAAATAGGAATTTTTTCTTCGCCATGTTTTTGTTTTTACCGGGGGCTTTTCCCGCGTTTTGCAATTATGGGAAGCCCGACTGCAAAATTACAAAAAAAATTCCATATAAGCCGTATAAATGAGCCCCTTTTTCGTTCGGCGAGGCTCTTTTGGCCCGTTTTTCGTTTTTTTTAACAACATGACCGTAATTTTGCGCGAATTGGTTGGGCAGTTTCTTACTTATTTATTAACTTTGCAAGTTGAAACTATGATAAGTGCGCTTTCACGCGATTCCTTATCCGATTAGAAGCGCGCATATCATGAATTTTTCATTCTAAAGAAATGGCAATGCAGATAATTCGCAGTGTGGCCGACCTCGACGCTTTTGTGGGTCGCGCACTTCAGCAAGGGAAGACAATAGGACTTGTGCCCACGATGGGCGCACTCCATGCCGGTCATATCTCGCTAGTGGAGCGGGCTGTGAAAGAAAACGACGTGACGCTCGTCAGCGTATTTGTAAATCCCACACAATTCAATAACCCCGACGATCTCGCCACTTATCCGCGCAAGGAGGAAGATGACTTCCGCATGCTTGCCGAGGCCGGTGCCACGGCGGTTTTCGCGCCGTCGGTAGAGGAGATGTATCCCGAGGGCACTCAGTCAGATCATCAGTTCGAGCTCGGCACGGCCGCCGAAGTAATGGAAGGCAAGTTCCGTCCGGGTCACTTCCAGGGTGTGGCCCAGGTGGTGAGCCGCCTCTTCCGTCTCTGCCGCCCCACACGAGCCTATTTCGGCGAGAAGGATTTCCAGCAGATAGCGGTGATCCGCAACATGGTGGCGTCGGAGCATATCGACGTAGAGATCGTGCCCGTGCCCATCAAGAGGGCCGACGACGGCCTCGCACTCTCCTCGCGCAACGCTTTGCTCACACCCGAACAGCGCAAGGTGGCTCCCGAAATTCATGCTGCGCTCAAATACAGTGTGGAATATGCGAAGGATCACTCCGTAAGGGCCACTCACGACACTGTGGTGGAGCGCATCAACGCCGTGCCTCACATGGAGGTGGAGTATTATGAGATAGTCGACGGCCGCACGCTCCTCCCGGTGGAGGAATGGTCTGAATCTCCCGACATAGTGGGATGCATCACTGTCTATTGCGGCAAAGTGAGACTTATCGACAATATCAGATACAAATAATAATAAGCTTAGAGAAATGCTGATAG
>CAMWXO010000174.1 GCA_947178245.1 uncultured Porphyromonadaceae bacterium | reverse complement strand
CCTGATGCCCGCGTCAGCCCCGAGACGCTGAAGCAGATAAAGGTGCGCAACGGCAACGAGATGGCCCCGATCGATAATTTCGTAAGCCTCAAACGCATCTACGGCCCCGATATCATCAACCGCTTCAACATGTTCACCTCGATTCAGGTGACCGGAACTCCGGCCGCCGGATATTCGTCGGGTCAGGCCCTGCAGGCCATCGAGCGCGTGGCGCAGGAGACACTGCCGCGCGGATACGACTTCGAATATTCCGGCATGAGCCGCGAGGAAGCGTCGGGAAACAGCGGTGGCACAGGCATGATCTTCATGCTGATCCTGATGTTTGTATATCTCATCCTGTCGGCCCAGTATGAAAGTTACCTTCTGCCGTGGGCGGTTATCCTCTCCGTGCCATTCGGCCTCATGGGAACATTCATCTTCGCACATTTCCGCGATATCGCCAACAACATCTACCTGCAGATCGCGCTCATCATGCTCATAGGCCTCCTTGCGAAGAACGCAATCCTTATTGTGGAATATGCGCTTGACCGGCGACGCACCGGAATGAGCATCGTCAAGGCTGCCATACAGGGTGCCGAAGCGCGTCTGCGCCCGATTCTGATGACCTCGCTCGCGCTTATCATCGGCCTTCTGCCCCTGATGTATGCCAGCGGCGCCGGAGCCAACGGCAATCAGGCCCTCGGCACCGGAGCTGTGGGAGGCATGCTCATCGGCATGATACTTCAGGTGCTTGTGGTGCCCGCACTCTTCGTGGCGTTCCAGACACTGCAGGAGAAATTCACTCCCCAGACATGGAAAGACAAGGACACCTCGAAGATCAAGCGTGAACTCGAACAGTATACCATTAACAGAGACTGACCCCCGATGAAGAATATTATAAGACTGACATATATGGCCGCCATCGCCCTGATGCTGAGCAGCTGCCATATCTACAACAAATACCAATTGCCTGACGACAACGCCGCTGTGGACGCCTACCGCGTGGCTGCGGAGCGTCAGGACTCTGCTGGCCCGGCCTATCTTGGCTGGCGCGACGTCTTCCGCGACCCGCTGCTGCAGAAATACATAGAGCGGGCACTCGCCGAAAACACCAGCCTCGACAACGCTCGCCTTAATGTGGAGATGGCCAAAGCACAGCTGCAGGGAGCGAAACTCTCCTATCTTCCGTCGCTCGCCTTCACGCCCAACGGCGGCACGGCCTCATACGGCGGAAGCCACATGAACTGGAGCTATACGCTTCCGCTCGCAGCAAACTGGGAGATCGACGCTTTCGGAAAGATACTAAACCGAAAGCGGGGTGCGAAGGCGAGCCTGGAGCAGACACAGGCCTACAAACAGGCGGTGCGCTCCCAGATAGTATGCGGAGTGGCTTCGGCCTACTATTCGCTGGTGCTTCTCCACAAGCAGCTTGAACTCTCGAAACGCACAGCTGAAATCTGGAAAGATCAGGTGGCCACTATGGAACAACTGAAGGCTGCCGGCACCACAACGGAAGCCGCCGTGGTGCAGAGCCGTGCCAATTATTACAGCATTGCCGCCTCCATACCTGATCTGGAGCAGCAGATCGCTCTTGTCAACAATTCCTTCTCGGTGCTACTCAATACTTATCCCGAAAACTGGGAGGTGGGCACCGGTCTGGAAGTGTCGCTGCCCGTGATAGCCGACGAGGGCATCCCGATGAGCTATCTCGCCACCCGCCCCGACGTAGCCGCTGCCGAGAGAGGTCTGGCCGTGGCATATTACGCCGTATCGTCGGCCCACGCCAATTTCTATCCGTCGCTCGCCATCTCAGCCCAGGGAGGCTTCACCAATCTTCTTGGTTCGATAATCACTAATCCCGGAAAATGGTTTATCCAGCTTGCCGGCCAACTTTCCGCTCCCCTCTTCTCGAGGGGTCAGAACATAGCGCAGCTTAAAGTGGCGAAAGCTCAGCAGGAGCAGGCTCTCAACAATTTCGAGAACGCAGTGATGTCGGCCGCGGCCGACGTGAGCGATGCACTCGTGAAGTATGAGAAAAGCAAGGAGAAGCACCGTCTGGTAAGCCTGCAGGTGTCGGAACTGGAGAAGTCTGTGGAATACACCAACGAACTTTTCATCCTCAACCATCAGACAAGTTATCTTGAGGTGCTCACCGCACGCAGCGGCCTGCTTCAGGCACAGCTTGCCGAGCTCAGCAGCATCCATGCCACCAGCGCGGCCCTGATAAGCCTGTATCAAGCCGTAGGCGGAGGCAGATAATGAATAACCGGCTAACCTAAAACCAATAGTATGAATAACATCTCACCTCTGGCTTTCGTGCATCCCGAAGCCAAGCTCGGCGACAACATCACCGTAGGAGCATTCGTATACATCGACCGCAACGTAGAGATAGGCGACGACTGCTTCATCCATTCCCATTCCAGCATCCTCTCCGGAGCGAGAATCGGAAAAAACAACCGGATCTACGAGGGCTGCATCATAGCGGCCACTCCCCAGGATTTCCGCTGGAAGGGAGAGGAATCTTACGTAAGGATAGGCGACAACAACAAGATACGGGAGCAAGTCATCATCAACCGTAGCATCCATCAGGATAAGGCTACAGTGGTAGGGAGCGACACTTGTATCATGGCGCAGTCGCACATAGGCCACGACACCTATATAGGCAATAAGTGCGTGCTTGGCAACGGCGTCAAGATCGCGGGCGACTGCAAGATCGGTGACTGCTGCATATTCTCGTCGGGAGCCCTCGTGCATGAGGGATATGAAGTGGGCGATTTCGTGCTCGTGAAAGGTGGCTGCCGCGTGACGGGCAACGTGCCGCCCTACGTAGTGATGGCCCACAATCCCATCTCTTACTACGGCGTCAATTCCTTCATCCTCTCGAAAGCGGGCATCTCCGACAATATCGTGGACGACATAGCGAAATGCTACCGTCACATCTATCAGAGCCACATTGCGATGACCAATGCCAGCCGCAGGATAAAGGAAGACGTAGACCCGGGCAAAGAGCGCGACAATATCCTCTCATTCCTGAAACGCAACAATTACGACATAGCCGCGCGTCAGGGAGGAGAAGACTTCGACTGAGATCCTCAACACAGCTGAAATTATATGTTCCGGCACCTCACAATGGCGGGGGTGTCGGAATTTTTTTTGCAATTTTATCGTGAAAATTTGCAGGAGAGAAGTTTTTTGTGTAATTTTGAAGACTTGAAATGAAATAATCCAACTTTTTCTTGTTTTTTATTACGTTCTAAAATTACTTTCTCAAACGCGCTTT
>CAMWXO010000173.1 GCA_947178245.1 uncultured Porphyromonadaceae bacterium | reverse complement strand
CCTCTGAAGGCGACGTGAAGCGCACGCCCATTTCCTTGCCGAAGTGAGGGAGAGCCTTGAAGAAGTCGAAGATGCCGCTGCCGGCGGGTATGAAGCCGCCGAAAGTGTCCATGCTGAGGCAGATGTTCACTATCTGCTCCTCGGCTGGAAGCTCGGAGATCCATTTCACGAATTTGTCGGCCGTGAGAGGATATTCAGCCCAGTCGGAGTTGTTGAAGTTGTGCGAGATGTCGCCGGCGAGCTTGTCGTTTGTGAAGAGAAGCTTCAGGTCGGGAGCGGAGGCTGAGTTATACACGTAGTCCGGGCTCTTCCATCCGAGAATATGCTTTGCGCCGGGCACGAGAGCGGCCTTATATCCCATCATCTGGATGAGGCCGGCTATGTCATCGTCGAATATCAGTTCGGTATTGGCAAATACCTTCGGGGTCTTGCCGAATACCATCTTGATCATCTTGGCCTCCACCTTTGCCTGACGCAGGAATTCCTCAGGGTCTTCGAGCGAGGCGAGGGAGTGGGCGAATGTGCCGCCCAGAAACTCTACGGTGCCCTTGTCGGCAAGTTTCTTCAGAAGATCAATCACTTCAGGCTCGCACTGCTGCAGCTGTTCGAGAGCGGTGCCGGAGATGGCGATAGCCACCTTGAAGTCTGAGCCATACATGTCAGACATCTCGAGAAGTGTCTTGCACATCGGGGTGTAGCTGCGCTCCGTGAGATTGTTGATGATGTCTTCGTCGGCGAAGTCATCATAATAGTAGTGATCGTTGCCTATGTCGAAGAAGCGGTATCTTTTCAGACGGTAGGGCTGGTGTATGTTGAGATAAAAACAAACGTTTTTCATAACTGTCTTTTGTCTTTTAGGTTGATTTTCTATTAAGTGTTTAGCCGCGGGCTGCGATCACGTCCTTGTAAATGTCGATCACCTTCTTGCCCACCTTTTCCCATGTGATGCCGTGTATCTCCTCAATTCCCTTGTCGCGGAGTGTCTTATACATGGCAGGGTAGTGGAGGATGCTGTGGATGGCGTCGGCCATGGCGTCCACGTCCCAGTAGTCGGTCTTGATCACGTTGGTGAGGATCTCGGCGCAGCCGCTCTGCTTCGATATGATGCTCGGCACACCCATCTCCATGGCCTCGAGCGGTGAGATGCCGAAAGGCTCCGACACCGACGGCATTATGTAGACATCGGAATCGCGCAGCATCTCATACACTTCCTTTCCACGCAGGAAGCCGGTGAAATGAAAGCGATCGGCGATGCCTCGCTTGGCCACGAGCTTGATCATGGCGTCCATCATGTCGCCGCTTCCTGCCATCACGAAGCGCACGTGCTTGTCTTTCTGAAGCACTTTGGCCGCGGCCTCCACGAAATATTCGGGCCCCTTCTGCATGGTGATACGTCCGAGGAAAGTGACTACTTTCTCTCCCTCGGTGCGGCGTTTGATGTCGAGATATTCCTGCGGGAGTGGAATCACGGCGTTGTGCACCGTAGACACTTTAGCCGGATTGATTCCGTATTTCTCAATCACGGTGCGGCGGGTGAGTTCCGACACGCACATGATATGGTCGGCGTTTTCCATGCCGTCTTTCTCTATGGCGAAGACCGTAGGATTGACGTTGCCGCGAGAGCGGTCGTAGTCGGTGGCATGCACGTGAATCACGAGAGGCTTGCCTGTGACGTTCTTAGCGTGGATGCCGGCAGGGTAGGTAAGCCAGTCGTGGGCATGGATTATGTCGCATTCCACCGTGCGGGCTATCACGCCTGCCACTATCGAATAATTGTTGATTTCCTCAATAAGGTTGTCGGGATATCGGCCTGAAAACTCTATACATCCCAGGTCGTTGAGCTTCATGTAGTTGAAATCCGCATAGATATGGTCGCGCAGGTTGTAATACATCTGCGGATCCATCACTTTGCCGATTCTGCTCTCCACATAGTCCCAGCTGACGTCGCGCCATGCCACCGGCGTGCAGTTGGCGCCGATGATGCGCGCGAATCCTTTTTCTTCATCTCCCCAGGGCTTGGGAATCACGAATGTGATGTCCATGTCGCCGTTGGCGTGCATACCCTTCGTCAGACCATAAGAGGCCGTGCCCAGTCCTCCGAGGATGTGCGGCGGGAATTCCCATCCGAACATTAATGCCTTCATATCAGCTTAATTATCGTAATTCTGTAATTTATTCAATTCTTTCACATTCTTGATGGTGCGAAGTATCTCGCCCACATTCTTGGCCGTTGAGACGGCGCCTCGGCCCGCGTAGGGCGGGTTGCCGTCATACATCTCGCTGAGCGAGCCGATGCAGTTCTCGGCCATATCTTCTTCGTAGCCAATAAGCTTGCGCTCGATAAATCCGAGGCCGCTCAGTCCGAACACCTTGATGTAGGCGTCGGCATAAAAACCGAACAGCCAGGGGCGTACCGGGCCTTGATGCACTGCATACTCGCGCTCCACCGGGCCGCCTACGTAGTTCGGACGGTAGGCATAGCTTTTCGGGCTGAGCGAGCGCAGGCCTTTCGGGGTCAGAAGCTCGCGGGTGGCGAGCTCAAGCACTTTCCTTCGCTGGCGACGATCGAGTGGCGAATATTCCAGACCTATGGCGATCACCATGTTGGGGCGCACCTCCACATCGGCATAGGTGCCGTTAACATAGTCATAGAGATAACCGTAATCGTTGAGGAATGTATCCACGAAACTTACCTTCACTTTCTCGGCCAGCGTATTGAGCTCGTCGAGGTATTCCTTCTTGTCGGCCTCGCCCTCGTAAAGCGAGATGAGGAAGCGGAGCGCGTTATACCATAGTGCGTTGAACTCCACGATATAACCTGTGCGCGGAATGATGGGGCGACCGTTGATCGACGCGCTCAGCCATGTCACCGGGGTATCGGTGCCGTTGCTTGAGAGTAGCCCGTTGGGATTGAGGTGAAGGTTGCGTATGCGTTCGTTGCGGATATCCTCCACGAGTTTCATCACTTGCTCGCCGTAGAGTTCGCGGCAGGCTTTCGTCTCGGTGCCGCGTCTGTATTGCTGTATGGCCCAGATCGCCCAGAGGGGAATGTCGGGAAGGTCTATCTCGTGGATAGTGCGGTCTTTCTCTCCGGTCTCGATATATTTGTTGAGGGCCTTCAGGAATGTCTGCATTATCTGGATGTAGTCATCCTTATGGTCGATGGCGAGCGTGCAGCCGGGAAGGGCCATGAGCTCGTCTCTGGCACGGACGTTATACCAGGGGAAGCCCGCCATGATATACTTGCCGCTTTTGTTTGAGAGA
>CAMWXO010000172.1 GCA_947178245.1 uncultured Porphyromonadaceae bacterium | reverse complement strand
CGCCGCATATATCCCTACGGAAAGATGGCCAACCGAAGCATCGGACGCGTTCACGAAGTGGTGCGCGACTCCACCCGGCTGAAAGGAGAGATACACGGATATTCCGGACTCGAGAAAGACCTCGACTCGATGCTCTACGGCAAGCCGGGACTCGCCAAGCAGGTGCCGCTCACGAAAGGCTACGGCAACTGGATCACCACTCCCCCCACCCGCGGCTACGACCTGCTCACCACCATCGACATCGACCTGCAGGACATAGTGGAGGAAAGCCTGCAGAACATCTGCTCGGAGACGGGCAGCGAATGGGGCACGGCTATCCTCATGGAAGTCTCCACCGGAGAGATCAAGGCCCTTTCGAGCATCGAGCGCCTCGACGACGGCACCTACGGAGAAGCCCGCAACAGGGCGGTGCTCCCCTACGAGCCCGGATCAGTGATAAAACCTATATCGCTGATGATAGCCTTTGAAGACGGGCTCGTGAAGAGCGTGAACCAGACAGTGGACTGCTCTCCCTTCCAGAAGACCCACGATCCGCACGCCCCCACGGTGAAGACCATGAAGCAGGTGATCGAGATGTCGAGCAATACCGGCATAGCCCGAGTCATATTCCAGAAATACGCCGCCGACCCGGCCCGCTATCACGACAGGCTGGCGTCGATCGGATTCTTCGACCGCATCAACTCCGGAATTGCCGGAGAGCAGATTCCCCTGGTGAGGAAACTCAACCCCACCGACAATCAGGGGAGAAAGATCTCCATGGTGTCGCGCCATCTCGACCTGGCGCGTCAGGCATACGGCTACAACACCATGGTGCCTCCACTCTACACGCTGGCCTACTACAACGCCATCGCCAACGGCGGCCGCCTCGTGCGTCCGCATCTCGTGCGCGCGCTCCGCTCGGAGAAGGGCGACTCGGTGATTCCGATAAGCTACATACGCGACCGCATCTGCTCCGAAGAGACTGCCGAGAAGGTGAAGCAGTGCATACATGAAGTGGTATGGGGCGAACACGGCACGGCACGGCTCGTCAGAGACGACCGCGTGAAGATCGTAGGCAAGACCGGCACAGCCTATCCCGTGGAGAAAGGTCAATACAACACCGCGAAGCGACGCTTCGCCTTCGCCGGATTCTTCCCCTACGAGACACCAAAATACAGCTGCATGGTGCTCATACAGGGCCTGGCCGGACTCAGCGCCAACCGCACGTCGGGACAGGTGATGAAGCAGATAGCCCTTAAAATGAACGCCCGAGGAATGCTGACCGAGACGCCACGCCTCACCGCAGCCGCGAAGGGGGAGAGCCCCACCGTGGCCGCAGCCCACGGAAAGGTGCAGGAGGAAATAGCGCAGACCATCGGCCACACGGTGAGAAAAACCACTCCCCGCAAAGAATATCCGGCCGGGAAAGTGCCCGACGTCACCGGGTTCGACCTCCGCTCGGCCGTAGACATGCTCGAGAGCCGTGGCCTCAACGTCAGGGTGAAGGGGGCCGGCAAGGTTGTGGGCCAGTCGGTGAGCCCCGGCACCAAAGCCATGCGAGGCACCAACATCACCATCACTCTCGCCATCTGAGCGCAATAATGACAGACAACAAAAAATAACGACTACATACAATGACAACCAAACTATCCACCCTCCTGAAGGACATCGAACCTCTCGAAACAGTGGGAGACCTCGACAAGAATATAGTGGCGCTCGAAAGCGACTCGCGCCGTGTCAGGAAAGAGGCCATGTTCGTGGCGGTGAGAGGCGTCACCACCGACGGACACAAGTATATCCCCGTGGTGGCTTCGGCCCATGTGGGAGCCATCGTCTGCGAGACGATGCCGGCCCAGTTCGAGCCCGGAATCACCTACATCCGCGTGGCAGACTCCGCCGAAGCTCTCGGACGCCTCGCCTCGGCTTTCTACGGCTACCCCTCACGCCAGCTGAAACTCGTGGGAGTGACCGGCACCAACGGAAAGACCACCACTGCGACGCTCCTCTACGAGATGGCGCGCCTCGAAGGGTTTGAGGCGGGTCTGATATCCACGGTGTGCAACTATGTGGGCACCCGGGCCATCCCGACCACCCACACCACTCCCGACCCCATCACCCTCAACGGGCTGCTGGCTGAGATGGTGGATGCCGGATGCGAATATGCCTTCATGGAGGTGTCGAGCCATGCCGCGCAGCAGAAGCGCATCGCCGGGCTGCATTTCACCGGGGGCATTTTCTCAAACCTCACACGCGACCACCTCGACTATCACGGCTCGGTGGAGAACTACATGAACGCCAAGAAAGCCTTCTTCGACATGCTTCCCCCCTCGGCCTTCGCCCTCGTCAACATCGACGACAAGTCGGGCCTCTACATGCTCCAGAACACCAAGGCGAAGAAATACACTTATTCGCTGCGCAGCGACGCCGACTTCAGGGGCCGCGTGCTGGAAAGCCGTCTCGACGGCACTCTCCTCTCCATCAACGGACAGGAGGTGGAGGTGCAGTTCACCGGAAGGTTCAATGCCTATAATCTAACGGCCGTCTACGGCGCAGCCGTCCTCTCGGGGCTTCCGAAAGATGAGGTGCTCGTGAATATGAGCCGCCTCGTGCCGGTGGCCGGACGATTCCAGACATTCCGCGGCGGCGACGGCGTCACGGCCATAGTGGACTATGCCCATACGCCTGACGCCCTCGTGAATGTGCTCGACACGATCCGCGACGTGCTCGGCGACGCGGGCTTCATCTGCACCGTGGTGGGCGCCGGCGGCAACCGCGACCACGGCAAGCGCCCGATGATGGCGCAGGAAGCGGCCTGCCGCTCAGACAGGCTCATCCTGACCTCAGACAACCCCCGCGATGAGAATCCCGACGATATCATAGCCGACATGAAGGCCGGACTGAGCGCCGAAGAGATGCGTCGCACCCTTTGCATCACCGACCGCCGCGAGGCTATCCGGGCGGCTCTCTCCACCTGCCCGCCGGGAGGCGTGGTGCTGATAGCCGGAAAGGGACACGAGCCTTATCAGGAAGTGAAGGGTGTACGCCATCATTTCGACGACCGCGAGGAAGTGACGGAATTTTTCAAAGCATTGTAATATAGCCCTCAAATCAAGGAAAAATGTTCTATACCATTTTCGATTACCTACAGCAGACCGACACCTTCGACTTCCCGGGGCGCCATCTGATGACATATATCTCATTCCGCGCGGGCGTAGCGTTTGCCCTCTCCCTGGTGATAGGGCACGTGTTCGGACTCAGCGATATCGACCGCCTGGAGCGGATGCACGTGGGCGAAGTGGTG
>CAMWXO010000171.1 GCA_947178245.1 uncultured Porphyromonadaceae bacterium | reverse complement strand
ATTCGGGAAGCACCAGGCGCTGAGGCTTGTCTTTTGCTTTGGCGGTCAGTCTTTCAAAAAGTGTCATGGTAATATTTTGGTTTAGTTAAAGTCTCGGTTTTCTGACCGCGGCTCGGGTTTTGGGTGTGGAAGATGGAATTTTTCCGTTTCCGATACGCAAATTTAGCAAAAAATATTGGAATAACCCCACTCTATGAGGAATATTTTTTGTAAATTTGCACTCAGTTTCGACATGAGAATTATTAAACGTCTTCATCTCTTCATGCTGCAGACTTTTCTGCCGCTTTTCGCGATGACATTCCTCATCGTGCTCTTCATCGTGCTGATGCAGTTCCTGTGGAAATTTATCGACACGCTTGTGGGGAAAGGACTAAGCATGGGAGTGCTCTCTGAACTATTCTTCTATGCCGCCCTCACTATGGTGCCGATGGCCCTGCCGCTGGCGATACTGCTGGCTTCGCTGATGACATTCGGAAATCTGGGCGAGAAGTTTGAGCTTACTGCGATGAAGGCTTCGGGCATATCGCTCATTCGGGTGATGGCGCCTCTCATCGTGCTGGTGCTCATGATAGCCGTGGGAGCGTTTTTCTTTCAGAACGACGTGCTCCCGAAGGCACAGGTCAAGATGTGGACTCTGATCTTTTCGGTGAAGCAGAAATCGCCGGAGGTGGAGATTCCTGAAAATGTCTTCTACGATGAGATTCCCGGATATAATCTTCTTGTGAAAGAGAAAGATAAGGATTCAGGCATGCTCTACGATGTCATGATCTACGACGTGAACCACGGCGACAACGTCACCATCCTGCTCGCCGATTCTGCCCGCATGGCCATGACTCCGGAGATGAGTCATCTCTATCTTCATCTTTACGAGGGGGAGCAGTTTGAAAATCTGCGCGAGCAGCGCACAAACGACAGGAACGTCCCCTTCCGCAGGGAGACATTCGTAGACAAGCAGATTCTTATACCTTTCGATGCCAATTTCAATCGTCTCGACGAGCAGGGGATGAGGCAGCAATACGTCGGCAAGGACATAACGGAACTTCGCCAGAGCATTGACTCCATCGGATTCAGGGTGGACTCGATCGGCAATATCTTCTCAAGAGATCTGAGACGCGAGGCCTCAAATGTGCTCCCCGATGTCTACATTGCTCCGGTCTCCATGGATGAGCAAGCCGGGGAATTTGCCGCGAAGCGGATGGAAGAATTAAATAAGCGTAATTCGGAAATGTCAGAGAAGGCAAAAGTGTTCTCTACCGACTCGCTTCTCGGTTCTATGCCACCGGCCCAAGCCTCGCAGCTGTTGGCGCAGGCTCTCACCATCTCGCGTGAGAATCAGAATATGAACGAGTTCCGTACGCTGACCATCGAGGAAGAGAAGAGAAGCATCAGGCGCCATGAGATAGAACTCATCAAGAAGTATACACTCTCGGTGGCCTGCATCATCTTCTTCTTCATCGGGGCACCGCTTGGCGCAATCATTCGCAAGGGCGGTCTCGGCACACCGCTCGTGGTCTCGATCTTCCTCTTCCTTATCTATTATATCTTCGACAATACGGGATTCAAGCTGGCCCGTGATGGCCGCTGGCCCGTGGCCGCCGGCATTTGGCTCTCAACGTGTGTCCTGGCGCCGCTCGGGGCATACGTCACCTGGAAGGCTATGAATGACTCGGCAGTCTTCGATGGCGACCGCTATAAGAATTTCTTAAGGCGAGTGCTCGGGCTCAGGGTGTCGCGCCATGTGCCTCTCAAGGAAGTGATTATCCGCGACATCGACAAGGAGCGTGCTTCGGCGATGCTCGGCATCGTCATCGGGCATTCGTCGGCATTGCTTTCAGCCCTCACTCCGCTGCGCAACCCTCTGAAGTCATATCTCCGCTATTATCTTGAAGGCGCCGACAAGGGGGATATCCGCAAGGTGGCGGATGAGATCAACCGCACTGTAGATTATCTCTCAGATAGCCGTGATGCGCGAGTGGTGCTTAAACTCTCTGAAATTCCCGCCATAAGGGTGCTTTGGGTATATGCTCCCGCTCCCCACCGCTGGCTCGGGTATCTGATGCTTGTGATGATTCCGATTTCAGTTCCGCTATGGCTCTACGGACGTCGCTGTCTGCGAAATCTTCGTGCAGATCTGCGAAAGACCTCGGCAATATGCGGCACACTGATTGAAGAAATAGAACCGGAACATGAATAAAGTTGATGATGCCTCTCCGGTAGTTGCCACCGTGATCCTTCTCTGTTATCGGCAGAAAGATACTATAGCAAGGGCTATTGAAAGCCTGCTCAGGCAGGATTGCCCATACAGGTATGAGATTCTTGTGGCCGACGACGGTTCGGACGACGGCACAAGGGAGATCTGCAGTGAATATGCCGGGCGATTTCCAGATATCTTCAGGATGCTTCCTCTCGGAAAGAACAAGGGATTGATCGATAATTATTTCGATGCTGTGATAGCTGCGCGTGGAAAGTATGTGGCCGACTGTGCCGGCGACGATGAGTGGCTCGATTCCCGAAGGCTACAGCTCCAGATAGAAGCCCTGAATGCCGATCCGACGCTCTCGGCAGTGTGTTGCGGGGTAGAGGTCTTCAATGTGGCGGAAGGCCGCAGCCATGTAAGCCGTGGCAGCCTCTTCGGCGATGATTCCGTCGGTGAGCTTAGGGCTTCAGGCCCCGATGTGCTCAGGGGAGCGCTCGACAGCGTGGCGGGACTCCCTTTCGTGCTCTCCGGTGCTTTGTTTCGCCGAGACCCCGTGGTCAGGGTTCTTGAGGAGAATCCCGGAATACTGCGCTGCTACGACGGTGGGGTAGAGGATATTCCGCTTATTTGCGTCCTCGCCGAGGCGGGCGATGTGCTTTCGCTTCCTATCGTAGGATACAGGTATTATATCGACGGAGAATCTCTCTCCAACAATCTTTCTTACGAAAAGCAATACCGTTTTTATGCCTCCGTGTCTTCTATGGTCAGGAGACTCGGGAAGTATTATGGGTTCAGGCCTGAGGATCAGATAAGGTATTTCAGGGCGAAATTCCTTTATATGGCCTCGCTCGCGCGTCTTTCAGGCAATAAGTCGCTTGCTGCCGACCTGAAAGGTAGATGTGCGGAGTGGCGTATGCCGTTGCCATTGAAGGCACGTCTTCATCTTCTTCTGCTGCGCCTTTCACCACGCAAGAGTGCAGCCGGACGTAAAAGTGAGCCGGGCAAGGAGAAAAATATTGTCTGAAAATTTGCCGTTTGAAAAATATTCATTAACTTTGCATCTGAAATCTGCGCTTGTGGCGTAATTGGTAGCCGCGCTAGACTTAGGAT